>JBGVTO010000044.1:0-6264 GCA_041862635.1 Phycisphaerae bacterium
AGTAGTAAAGACCTGTTTCGATATCGAATCTTCGGCCGGTGAACATGTAGGGATTGGTAAGGAAGTTGGGGTCTGAGGCCGCCACCTGGCTGTAGGCGCTGTACTCGTAGCTCTGGCAGCTATCGCCGTTAGAATTACTCAAGGCCACCACGGAACCCAGGCCATCGAAGTGATAGTAGTAGGCCTTGTTATTGTCGGCCACGTTGTTTTTCATCCATCCCCAAGCTCGACCCGCTCCCCGCTTTCTCGGGTACAAGTTTTTCGGGGCTCGCTTGAGGCTGCCACCCCTTGCGCGGACCGTAGATGTATTTGCGTAAGAGGCTGCTGTCACTGTATTCAGCGATAACGTGGCCGCCATCACGCCTGTTAGAAGCGTGCGTTTCCGCATAGACGTACCTGGTGGGATAGCCATCGACCTTCTTTGTGATGCGCCTGCCGGCCGGGTCATACGTGTAGGTAATCTTGTCCCAATTTGTCGGGTCCGGGGGCGGCGAACCCGACCACTGCACAAAGTCTACCGAGCCGCGGTCGTCACCTGCAGAGCCTTCGCTGTCCTAAGATTTACCCATTGTCTTGTTCTGCTGCTTCTTGTCTTTCGTCCATTTCCCCCTTTCAAGATGCAGCAGCTAATATCCTTGTCTCAAGGACAATAAATCCTATAATTGTTTGTATGTGACGAAAAATGACTGACCAGTACCTCTTACCTAACAGTGGATATTGATGATGGTAATTACAAAGCAGGCCTGGTACAAATGAGAACAGTAAGAGCTGCAATGTGTCAGATTTTCTCGCTTGACGGCGACCGCCGCGGCAATTTTAGCCGAGTCGAAAATGCAATCAGCCAGGCCAAAGATGCCGGAGCAGACATCACGTGCTTTCCAGAAGCTGTTATACTGGGCTGGGTAAATCCTGATGCGCATAAAAGAGCATATTCGATTCCCGGAAAAGATTCGGATTACCTCTGTGAGCTGGCTAAAAATTATGATACTCATCTTTGTGTGGGTCTGGCGGAAAAGAGCGGTGAGAGCTTGTATGATTCGGCGGTACTGATTGACAACAATGGACAAATTCTTCTCAAGCATCGTAAGATTAATATACTTTCGGAATTGATGAGTCCACCTTACACTCCCGGCGATGGTCTCTATGCGGTCGAGACCAAATTCGGGAATATTGGCTTGTTGATATGTGCAGATACACATAAAAGTGAAATCCTAAAACGCATGGCGGCGCTGAAACCGGACTTGCTGCTCGTTCCATACGGATATGCGGCCGAAGAGGATGAGTGGCCCGGACATGGTAAAGAGCTCGAGAAAGTGGTCAGGAACACAGCAAAGAAAACCAGAGCTTTTGTTGTCGGGACCAATCTTGTCGGCGAAATAACAAAAGGGCCGTGGAAGGGCCGGATATACGGCGGCCATAGTGTGGCCGTCGATAAGACGGGCCGGATAATTTCAATTGCCAAAGACTGGGACCGGGATATAAATATCGTTAGCATAAATATAGGCCCATAAGTCTTGTGTAATTTGCAGGTCAAAAATAGTTTTTTGTTTCCTTTATGGTAAAAGACAAATAAATTATAGACTTTCAGGATGTGAAATTACTAAGTGACAGAAGTTTTAACTCGTATTTGATGGGGAAATGTGAGGTGATAATTATGAGGAATCTTTTCAAGTATTTCTGTTTAGCTCTATTTTCCGTTGGATTGACTTTAATGATTCCGAGGCAGAGCTGGGCAAAGGTCAGGGCCTGGGAGGGTACTATAACGATTCCAACTTACGGATGGGTGGAAGATGTAAATCCCAAGTTTTGGGCCCTCGAAGAAGATGTGAAATTCTCCACCACGGTCAAAGGCTCTATCGTTTATCCTTATACGATGCAGGACCATCTTTTCAGAACCAAAGCGGCTCGAACCTACAAAGCCTTATTCCTCGAAAACGAGTATTTGAAAGTTACCTGCCTTCCCGAGCTGGGCGGACGTCTTCATTCAGTTTTCGATAAAACCGAGAATAAGGAGATGTTCCACCTAAATGACGTTATCAAGCCGGGCATGATAGCGATGCGCGGGGCCTGGATCAGCGGCGGTGTCGAATGGAACGCCGGGCCTCACGGACACACTGTCACTATTTTGTCACCTGTCGATGCACTTACCGGCCGAAACGCAGACGGCTCAGCTTACCTTGAAATTAACAATCTGGAAAAGAGCCTGCGAACCCGATGGACCGTGCGTGTAACTTTGCATCCGGGAAAGGCCTACCTGAATGAGCAGATTCGCATTTTCAATCCGACAGATGCGATAAGCCCGTACTACTTCTGGAACTGCACAGCCTTTCCCAATCGAGCCGGTACGCGCTTTATCTATCCGATGAGTCTCGGCACGGACCATAACGGAGTCAGGTTCTTTTCCTGGCCCATTCACAAAGGTAAGGATATATCCTGGCTGAAGAACTATGAAACCTCGGCTTCGGTTTTTTCTGTTGACTGTGTTTTTGATTTCTTCGGGGCATACGACGTAGATATGGACCGTGGAATTGTGCAGGTGGCCGACCACCATAAACTAAGCGGAAAAAAAGCCTGGACATGGGGAACATGGGACTTTGGTCTGGTGAGCCAACAGAATTTGACTGATGATGACGGTCCATATATAGAGGTACAAAGCGGGCCGCTGCCGACCCAATCTGATTACGGCATGTTACTGCCGAGGCAAGAGGTATCGTGGCAGGAATGGTGGTATCCTGTGCACGGACTCGGTGACGGCTTTGAATATGCAACAAAGAACATAGCTATTCATACTATTCGCGAAAATGATGAGCTCAAATTACATATCCTCTCAACAGCTAATTTTTCAAGGGCCATCTGCACTCTTTCCCAGGGGCGTAACATACTTCTTAAAAGGACCGTAAATCTTACTCCCAAAAACCCGCAGATTCTAACGCTTTACAAAGATCCGAAATCGCCCATTGAAGTAACGATAAAGACCAGGAAAGGGCAGGTACTTGCTTCCTTCGTGACTCCTTTACCGATTCCCAAGACCTCTCCACCTGAGGTATCGAGGTTGATGACAAAGCCGGATGAGCAGCTTAATCTGGAAGAAAAATATCTCAAAGGTCGAAAGTACGACCTGGCAACAAACCGCAAAAGGGCCCGTGAGTATTATGAAAAGGCGCTGGCTGAAGATGCTCGATATTCGCCTGCTCTTCGGGCTCTGTCCGTTCTTGATATCGAAGCAGGACTTTATGAGAAGGCGGCTCAGCAATTAACAACAGCCCTGAGCAGAGATAACAGCGATGGATTGTCGTGGTTCTTTTTGGGTTTGAGCCATTTAAGATTAGGTGACAGGAATGAGACGCTCAGGTGCGCTTATAAGGCAGTAAGATGTCTTGGTACCGCCTCTCTCGGCTACGACCTGGCTGGACGTGCTTATATGCGCTCGGGAGATTATTTAAAAGCCGTTGAGGCCTTCGAGAGAGCAGTCCAGCTAAATCAAAAAGACAGCAAGGCAAAGAACAATTTGTTTTTGGCCTTGTATGCCGCTGGAAATACAAAATTGGCATACAGGAATGCGAAAGAAAGAATCGCCCGGAATCCGACGGATTTGGTACCAAGGGCGCTGATAGCGCTGCAAAACAAAGGCCAGATGGAACGCTTTGTGCGTAAAGCGAGAGATTTCGTAGGAGAGGATGATTTTCAGATGCTGGAGGCCAGTCTTGTTTTTGGAGAGTTAGGACTGGCTAACGAAGCAACAAGGCTGCTTTCAGCAGTGTGTGTCGAGGCAGTACCGGAAAATGAACGCAGCCCGCTGCCAATCTACTTTCTGGCCTATTTTGCATCGCTGCAGAAAGACCAAACAAAGGCCAGGGCATATCTCAACGAGGCTGCCGGGATTTACAAGGATTATATCTTTCCGTCCCGCCCGGAAGCGATTGAAGTATTCAAGTATGCCATCGAGGAAAATCCTAATGATGCTTATGCACATCTGCACCTTGGAAATCTGTATTGTCACCTTGCCCGATTGTCTGAAGCAGTCCGGCACTGGCAAAGGGCGGCTGATTTGGACCCGTCCCTGAGTGTCGCATTTCGTAATCTCGGCCTTTATGCCTGGGCGGTGGAGAACGACTTATCGAAGGCTGAAAAGTTTTATCGTAATGCCATCGCTGCCCGGCCGAAAGACCAGACCTTATATCGAGACCTGGCGGATGTTCTCCTGGCGGCAAATAAGCGCCCCGATGCGATAAAGGTTCTTGAATCAACGCCGTTCGAGATACTTAAGCGGGCCGATGTCATTATTATGCTGGCTCAAGCTTATCTTGATGAACAAAGATACAGCAATGCTATTGATTTACTCGAATCTACACCGTACTTTGTCAACTGGGAAGGCCAGACAATCACATGGGACATATTCAATAAAGCGCATCTGGAACGAGGCAAGGGACGATTTGAAAATGAGAACTTCGAAGGGGCTTTGCAGGACTTCGAAGCGGCCCTGACCTACCCGGAAAACATAGGTGTCGGACGCTCGAACAGGCCTCCTGAGGCTCCGGCACAATACTGGCGGGGAAAGGCACTCCAAGCCCTTGGACGCCTTGAAGCTGCACGTTCTGCCTGGAAGGAGGGCGCCGCCGGTCACGCCGGTTCGGGTGAACAAAATAAATATAGGGAACTTTGCGAAAAGGCACTTTCTATAAAAGAGTAACCGGCTTCGTTTTAGAGAGAGCAAATTTATTGTCAACTCATTTTACAAACGGAAAATAATATGGAATTTAATCTTACCGGAATCGAATCTAATTTTAGCCTCATAGACTGGTGCATAGTTATTGGCTATCTGATTATTATCGTAGCTGTCGGCGTTTATATAAGACGGTATATCAGCAACGTTACCGACTTCATTGTTGCGGGGCGCGGCCTAAAAACTTTCCTGGCGATTGCGACAATGATCGGAACCGAGTTAGGGTTGGTTACGGTAATGTATTCTGCCCAGAAAGGATTTACCGGGGGCTTCGCAGCATTTCACATCGCACTGGCTGCTGCTATCGTAACTTTAGTTGTCGGGCTAACAGGATTCATTGTGGTGCCGCTGCGACGTATGAAGGTAATGACTATCCCGGAATTTTACGAGAGACGCTTCGGACGCGGCGTCCGCATTTTGGGTGGAACGATATTGGCCTTCTCCGGCATCCTGAATATGGGAATGTTCCTTAAAGCCGGTTCTATTTTTGTCATGGGCATAACCGGAATGACTGAGGATATTCACCTTAAAATTATAATGAGTGTTTTGCTGGGAATGGTGCTGCTTTATACCGCCCTGGGGGGAATGGTTTCAGTAGTGGTTCTTGATTATATTCAGTTCGTAGTTTTATCGTTCAGCCTTTTGGCTACGAGTCTGTTATCCATCAGATATTTGGGCTGGGGCAACATTATTGAGACGGTAACCGAGCTAAAAGGCCAAGCGGGTTTCAATCCATTTGACAGTGAAGGTTTTGGTGCTTCTTACGTAGTGTGGATGTTTTTCCTCGGCCTGGTCAGTTGCGCGGTTTGGCAAACAGCCGTGATTCGTGCCTGCTCGGCGGAAAATACTCGAACAGTTAAGAAAATCTACACATGGGCTTCTATCGGATTTCTAATTCGTTTCCTGCTGCCCTACTTTTTTGGAATTTGTGCTTTTGTCTATATCGCCCAGCACGAGTCTTTGAAAAGCATTTTTATTCCTGACGCCGGTTCCGTAGATTCACAGGTAACTCTGATAGCAATGCCGGTGTTTCTAAGTCAAATACTTCCTGCGGGATTTATCGGGATTATTTCAGCGGGTATGTTAGCTGCGTTTATGTCCACACATGATAGTTACCTGCTTTGCTGGAGCTCGGTGCTGACTCAGGATGTGGTGGCACCCTGGTTCAGGAAAGGACTGTCTTCAAATACACGTTTATTGCTGACACGAATCTTTATCGTAGCTATTGGTATTTTTATTTTGGTCTGGGGGCTTTGGTATGATTTAGGGCAGGACTTGTGGGATTATATGGCAATTTCCGGGGCTATTTATTTTACCGGCGCCATTGCCTTATTGGTCTTTGGCCTTTACTGGAAACGAGCCAGCAAGGTCGGGGCATATTTGGCCTTGATATGTGGTTTTGGTGCCGTTTTAGGATTAAAGCCCGTTCAAGCTCTGGTGGGTATTGACCAATCCAGTGCGGTTGTGGGACTAATTGTTATAGCGCTTGCGATAGTGGTAATGGTGGTCGGCTCTTTGTTATTTCCCGACCGCAGCAAACC
>JBGVTO010000045.1:0-4465 GCA_041862635.1 Phycisphaerae bacterium
AGCTAGATTCGCGACCATTCTTTTTTGAATTTAAAATTTTGAACATTCGAATTTGTTTCAAATTTCGTTTTTCGGATTTCGAATCTTCTTACGGCCAAGACGATTAACGAGTCACGAATTACTCGCCAATGATTTTTACGAGGACTCTCTTTTTTCTTTTGCCGTCGAATTCGCCGTAGAATATCTGCTCCCAAGGCCCGAAATCAAGTCTGCCACCGGTAACGGCCACGACTACTTCTCTGCCCATTACGCTGCGCTTCAGATGAGCATCGGCATTGTCCTCGAAGCCGTTATGACGATATTGCGAGTAAGGCTTTTCCGGGGCCAATTTTTCCAGCCAGACCTCAAAGTCGTGATGAAGCCCGGCCTCATCGTCATTGATAAACACACTGGCCGTAATATGCATGGCATTACAGAGCACAAAGCCTTCTTTGACACCGCTTTCTTCCAGGCACTCCTGAACCTGCGGCGTAATGTTAATGTATTGGCGTCTATTTCTCGTATTGAACCAGAGCTCTTTTCTGTAACTTTTCATACTATTTTTCTCCCCATCCAAACAGATTTAGAGTTCGCTTCTTACCTCATCTAACCGGTTCTTAGCATCTGGAACCATCTGGAAAATCTTGTCGAGCTTTTCACACGCATAGTCATCGCAATATGCACAGTTCGCAATACTCTTTTCCTTTCCACATTTTCTAATCTCGCACACATTGCAATGACTGAACAGACGTTCGCCATCTGATAAACAACCGTCACAATTAATATCTTTCGGCTTAATGTCCGCGCTATATCCTTTGGACCATTGCTCTGCTACTTCCGCTCTCTTTTCGTCGTCATCGGTTTCGGTTGCTATGAATGCACCGCATTCATTACATAGCAAACCACAAAAACTCATCATCTCATTCATTTTTTTCTCCATTGTCATAAAGGTAATTATTTCCTACTTTAGCAGTATTTCATAGACCGCCTCGATGGTATCGACCATCGTTTCCGGCGCAAATTTTTCTTTTACTAATTCCCTTCCGTTCTCACCGAGCTTTCTTCTTAACTCCTCATCTTCTATCAATTCTGCACAGGCCTTTGTTAATTGCTCGACATTTTTCGGCTCAATCAATCGGCCGGTGTTTTCATTTACAACTTCTCTTGCACCGTCCACATCAAAGGAGACAGCCGGCCTGCCGCAGAGCATCGCCTGGGGCAGGGTACGTGCAAGTCCTTCCCGCAGCGAGCAGTGCACAAGGATGTCCGATGATTGTATGGCGAGCGGGATTTGGCTCGGCGGTAAAAGACCCGTGAATTTTACCTTTTCATCTAATCCCAATTCTCTAACCTGTTGTTTGAAATGGTCGGAAAGATTTCCATCTCCGACAAACAGCCAGATGCACTTTTCAAATCGTTCCGAGAGCTGTTTGGCCGATTCAATAATATATTCGTGTCCCTTGAGCATAAACAGCCGTGCAATGGTGACAAGCACAATCGAGCCTTCACCGATTCCGTACTTTAGTCGAAAATCTCTTTTGCGCTCTTCTGAGATTGGCTTTAAGAAATCATCTTCTTCTATAGCCGAATAAACGGTAACATACTGCTCAGGTTTGCTGATGCCGACAGAGGTTGCCTGTGCGGTCATTGCATCAGCGACGCTGATAAAAAAGTCCGTTCGCTTTGCAGCGGATTTCTCGATAGCAATATAAAACTTTTTCAGCCATTGACTCTGATATGGGTGGAAGGCCAGTCCGTGTATTGTGTGCACCACTGCCGGTAAATTTTCCGCCCAATTTCCTTTTAAGCGATAGCCGGCAAATCTGCCTAATACCCCTGCCTTTGCTGAGTGAGTGTGTACAATATCCGGCTGTAATTGGCGCAAAAGTTTTTTGATCTGGAAGTAACTGACAGCATCGTTAAAAGGATTTATTGCCCGGCGAAGTCTCTGGAGAACAATAACTTTATAATTTTGTCCTTTTGTTTGATTAAAAAGCTCGCCTTCCGGTCCTATAGCCGGGCCGGTGATTAGCGTAACATCGTGCCCTCGCTGTGCTAAGAGCTTGCAGGTTATAAGCGTATTTTCCTGCGCACCGCCGAGTATTAACCTCGTTATGATATGAACAATCTTCAATATGTCCCCTGCATACGCTTTAGTCGTATTTAATCCACATCAGACATAATCCCTGAGCCGGGGCAAGTGGTCCTGCTGCGGTTCGGTCTTTTGCTTCGAGAATCTCGTTAATCTTTTCCGGCTTCCATCTTCCCCTGCCTACTTCGACCAGAGTGCCGACGATATTTCTGACCATATTATACAAAAAGCCGTCCCCTTCGACATCCACGTATATCCATTTATCTTCGGCTGTAACATTGCAGCGAAAAATGGTCCGGACAGAGTTTTCACGCCTATCAGCGCCTGATGCGAATGATTTAAAGTCTTTCGTTCCGACGAGCAGTTGCGCCGCCTGGTTCATCGCTTCCACATCAAGCTTTTTCGGTATATGCCAGCATTGATTCAGGCGAAGAACCGGCCGGTGTCGGCCTGTATAAATCGTATAGCGATAGAGCTTGCTTTTCACGCCGCTCATCAGGTCAAATCCCCAGGGCACTTCTTCGGCAGAGGTAACTACGATGTCACGCGGAAGTTGGCCGTTGATTGCTTTTGGGAAGTTCTCCGTGGGAATGGGAGAATCAATCTCGAATAGTACGACCTGTCCCAGCGCGCTTACGCCGGCATCGGTCCTGCTTGCACCGTGAACATAGGTTCGGACGCCGACAAGATTCGAGACGGCCTCGACAAGCTCACCCTGGATGGTTCTTTTTCCCGGCTGAATCTGCCAGCCGTGATATCGGCTGCCGTCGTATTGCACGGTGAGTTTTATATTGCGAACGGCCATTATTACCGATTAAAGCAGTTTCTCAGCAATCTGAACAGCGTTCAGAGCTGCCCCTTTACGCAGCTGGTCCCCGGCGACCCAGATATTGATGCCGCGGTTCTCAGGTATGGACTCATCCTGCCGGATTCGACCGACAAAGATATCATCTTTGCCGGAAGCATCGATTGGCATTGGGAACCGGTTATTTTCGCGGTCGTCCAATACGGAAACGCCCGGCGCCGTGCTCAAAAGGTCCCTAACCTGATCTGGAGTAATAGCCTCGGTGAACTCAAGATTAATACTCTCGCAGTGCGCACGAAATACCGGGATACGAATACAGGTACAGGTAATCGCAATCTCAGCGCAGTCGAAAATCTTCCTGGTCTCATTGACCATTTTAATCTCTTCCAGATTATATCCGTTCGGCCCGAGCGCCGAGTCATGGCTGAACACGTTAAATGCTATTTGATACTTGAATGCTTTACAGGTCGGCTCTTTCCCGGCCAAAATCTCACGCGTCTGATTTTCCAGTTCAAGCATCGCTGATTGTCCTGCCCCGCTGGACGCCTGGTAAGTGCTCACAACCATCCGTTTGACAGGATTGGCCTTATGCAGAGGCCAGACCGGCACGATACCGATAATTGTTGAGCAGTTCGGATTGGCGATTATGCCTTTATGCTCTTTGATTGCCTGAGGATTTATTTCAGGTATAACCAGCGGGACATCAGGGTCCATCCTGAAGGCCGAGGAGTTATCAACGACGACCGTACCGGCTTCGACCGCAGCGGGCGCAAACTCTTTACTCCGCGCTGCACCGGCACTGAACAACGCAATATCAACGCGACTAAAGCTCTTCTTCGTCAGCTCTTCAACGACATATTCTTTGCTTTTGAATTTGAATTTCTTACCGGCCGACCGGCTGCTCGCCAACATTTTCAAGGAGTCAAACGGAAAATCACGCTCTTCCAAGATTTTCAGAAATTCCTGTCCAACCGCACCGGTTACTCCTGCAATCGCCAGATTACAACCCATACCATAAACTCCTCAAAATCTTCTCTCGCATACAAACTTAAAGGCAGCCAAACAAGACTGCCCATCAAACTTACCAATGCCAAAACAAAAACCGAATCATAGTATTTATATCGGCAGAATGCAATAGTCTTCCACTTAATATATAATATTTATTCTGCTGCCGCTCATGCTTCGCTCGGCCTTTTCTGCCAGAGCTCCGCCATTACAGAGGCTGTAATAATACAGACAAATACAAAAATCGCCGCCGGTATTGCAGCTTTTTCGCCGAAATGCTTCAACGCCAGGACCGTCCCTAAGCCGGCGTTCTGCATCCCAATCTCAATCGCCAGAGTACGCCTTCGCCGCACCTCCATCCGAAAAGCTGACCCCACACTATAGCCGCTTAGCATCCCATAAATATTCAGTATCACCACCGTGGCCAGAACCAGCCCTGTCACCTGTGCCAGGCGGTCCTTATTAAGCGCTATCACCAGCGAGCAGATAAAGATGATAAAAGTCACTGATATCGCGGGGAAAACCGGCAGAACTTTTTCTATTTTCTCTTTAAAGTAATGCCTTACCCCAAATCCCACGAACAA
>JBGVTO010000046.1:0-2360 GCA_041862635.1 Phycisphaerae bacterium
GAATCCAGACGCCTAAGTGTTTCTCGTTTCTTGTTTCGTACTCCCATAAAGGACTCCTTCCTGACAGTATATTTTTCGCTCATCATAACACATACTACCGGTGTGACATATGTCAGGATGGTGTATAAGGTGAGAAATAAATGTAACAATCATGTAATTGTTCTAAGGGTATTATCTTAAATAATTGGGGCCTATACCGAATCAATCAGTATAAGCCCCGAATCGATGCAAATCTGCTATGCTTAACTACGCAGCCTCAATTATCAGCTAAATCACACGGCTTACGGTACCGGCACCGGTCGATACAGACGAATATCATCAACGTAAATCATACCTGAACCACCGGCCAATGGATTGTTCTTATCACCAAGACCAAGGGAAATCGTATCGATGTTAGTAAGGTTCACACCTTGGTCTGCAAACGCTTGCAGGTCGATAGTCCATTCAGTCCACCTATCTATCTGTGCTGCATTAGGATTATCATTCGTGACAATTGCATTGCTGTTGAGAGCAAAATACAATGTCTCAGCAACATTATCCGAATTGCCCCTGAACCAGATAGATAAAGTGCTGACACCATCCTCAGTCCAGTCACGCGGATAAGTCAGCGTCAAAGTCGCCTCAGAGTACCCAACACTGTTGTCATAGAAAAACGGCATCGATTGACCACCACCGTGAACGATAGTTTGCTCAGCAAATGGAGGAGTGTCATAACCAACTAAAGAACCGTTTGTCGGGTCATCATATCCGTCTATCCACGCGTTAAATATCCTGTTGCTCTCGGGATCGGCTGGGTCAAGGTCGTTGTAGGACTCAAAATCATCCACGACAAGGAAGTTGGCTGTAGTAAAGCTCCAGAGGATGCCCGGCCAAGGACTATCCGGATTGGCACTATTGACCTCATCAATACGCCAATAGTAGGTGACACCCAGCTCGAGTTTTCCGGGGTCATAGCTCTCAGCACCAAGGTCCCTGGTGCCTTTATACTCCGGCGAGCTTGTATCGGCATTTTTCACGGCATCTTTATCAATGCCGAAATAGACCTCATGTGAAGCAGCGAAGACACTCGGCGACCAGCTAATAATCTGTGTCCGCTTAACATCCACGGCGCCTTTAGCCGGGTTCGGGCTCCCTACGGCGCCCTGGGTAGTAAAGCTCCAGACGTGGCCTTTATGCGTTTCTATGGCATCAAACTCATCTACCCGCCAGTAGTAAGTCTGAGCCAATTTAAGTGTGCCGGGATCAAAGGTTGCAGCTCCCTGAGGAAGTCCACCAGTGGCGTTGCTGACATCATCAAAATTATCCCCGAAATACACGGTGTGCAGTTTCGAACCGAAACCTGCGGTCCACCTAAGAGTCACACCCGGGTCTACCTGTTCGGCAGCTTCAGCCGGATCGGGGTCATATGCGGTCTTGGGGGCAATCGAAAAGCTCCAGACTTTACCTTTCCACGGACTATTCGGATCGGTATCATTGACCTCGTCGATTCGCCAGTAATAAGTCGTTCCCGGCACGAGGCCCTCCGGATAGGGAAATCCGGGAAAGCCGACAACAAAATATGGCTCGGCTTGGTTGCCCCGGAATGCCTCGGCGGCGCCGTCGTTCACAGCATCGAAGCTTTCACCGAAGTACACGTCGTGCGTGACCGCGAAACTCCCCGGTCTCCATGAGAGATTCGCCCAGGTGGCTTCAACCACAGCTCCGTCTTCCGGATCCGGGTCAAAAGCGGATTCCGGGGCGCCGTCTTCTTCGTCAAACTCTCCCTCATAGAAACGGACATGGTCTAGCCATATTGTCGTCTTAGAGTCCACAAACGAGAATAGAAACACCACGGGGGACAACGTGGCATCCGCCTGAAACGTACGGTGGATTCTTGTCCACTCCCTCGTCACCGGCAGGTCTGTCGCTCGAAACAAACGTGTCCACGGGTCTTGATTCAGCAGGGCATCGATAATCAGCGTCCGATCTGCCTCTGCCTTCGTCCAAAAGTCCACGGTATAGGTTTTATTCGCCTCGACGGCGATGCCGGCGTTGTTGTCGAGCGTCAAGTTATGGTTCGATGTACCATCGCCAACGTCCGTAATCTCAATTCGTGCTGATGCCTGGCCGACTCTTTTCTCATTTGTGTCAATCGTCAAGGTTGCCGCCGCCGGCGCACGTCTGGCAAGACTCCATCCTAACACAGCCTCCTCAAAACCGCCGTCCATTAACAGGTTTTCGACTTCCTGTGAATAGGCAGATGAAGTCAAAATCATGCCTATCACAAGCGTGATGCTTAGAATGAGTTGGTGTATGCGTGTCTGATTCATCTTGTTTCCTCCTGATTTTAATTGTAAGATGACAGGAAATTTCGCTCCGGC
>JBGVTO010000047.1:0-7729 GCA_041862635.1 Phycisphaerae bacterium
GGAACAATTAGTTCCAAAACTCAAGCTTTTTCCAACGACTTAACTTGTTTTCGTTTACCTTTCTTACACAGTCCTCTCAAGCATAACTCGAACCTACAACTTATCGGTTAATCCGCCTATGGCGGACTCGCTCTACCAGTTGAGCTATCGGGGAATCCCGATAAATCAGGACGAATCGATAATCTGCATCTCAAAAATCCGTTTTCGTCCAAATCGTTTTAATGTATTATCCAAATTTTAACAAACTTGTCAAGGCCCACTTTTTTTCGACCTGATATCACGAAAAATCGCCCTAATAACTGGATAAATAGCCGATTCTATTGTATACTTCCGCCTTTATGAAACTCAAGTAGGTCGGTTTATAATTCGATATAAAGATGATTTTGTTATTTTCTGGCCAATTTTGGATGAAATCTGCAAGATTCGGACTGTTTTGCGTCCTATAACAGCAGCGGCTACGATGCTAAATGGCGAAATTAATGGAACAAAAGGCCTATTTTGTGCATCTTATTTTTTAGATTGTAATATTTATAATTCATAAGACTTTAGGTTGTTTTTGACAATATGGCTAAAGACATACTCGACGTTGGAGGTTTTACTATACTAAAGCGCCTTGGAACCGGCGCCCGCAGTACAATTTATCTGGCAACCAACGAAGAGGAAGGTACAAAAGTTGCTCTAAAACGAGTCATATTCGAAAGGCCGGAAGATAAAAGAGTCTTTGAGCAGGTCGAGACAGAATATAAAGTAGCTCAGTTAATAGACAACCTCTACGTCCGAAAGTGCTACGAGCTAAGGAAAATGCGCAGCATGTTTAAAGTAAAAGAGATGCTGCTTTCTATGGAATACTTTGACGGCAAGAACCTCGAAGATTGTTCCACCTTGAGTTTAGGCGATGTGCTGCTCGTATTCAGGATGGTCGCAAGCGGCCTTAACGCTATGCATCAGCACGGCTTTGTCCACTGCGACATAAAGCCCAACAATATTCTTATAAACAAGTCCGGCTCTATTAAAATCATAGACCTTGGTCAGAGCTGTAAAATCGGAACCGTAAAGCCGAGAATTCAAGGCACACCGGACTATATTGCGCCTGAGCAGGTTAAGCGTAAACCGCTCGGCCCTAAAACCGACATCTTTAACCTTGGGGCTACAATGTTCTGGGCGCTCACCGGAAAGCACGCCCCCACCATGATACCCAAAAAGAACAAATTCGGCTTACCAATCGTCGAGCCGAGACGAGCACCTCATGAGCTAAAAAAACAATTACCCACCGGAATCTCAAAACTCGTAATGGACTGTATCGAGGATGACCCCGCACGCCGTCCACGTAATATGATGACGGTTATGTCGAGACTGGACCTGATGGTACACAGTATCTTCGGCGGAAAGATAAAAACGAATAATAAAAATGCCTCAAACAATAATTGACTTGCTGAATAAGGGAATAGAAGCCGGCAATGCAGATAAGTTTCGACGGGGTAATGTGATTCATTTGCCCGCCGACGGCAGTTTAATTTTAACCGGCGATATTCACGGACATCGGCGAAACTTCGAAAGAATAGTTGCTTTTGCCGATTTGGCCAACAATCCCGATAGACATATAGTTCTCCAGGAAATTATACACGGAGGCCCCAAGGATGAACAGGGCGGTTGTTTATCGTACAGATTATTGTTCGACGCTATCCGCTATAAATTAGACTTTCCGGACCGCGCCCATATTATTATGGGTAATCACGATACCGCTTTCATAAACAGCAGTGAAGTGATGAAGGACGGCAGGGAAATGAATCGGGCTATGCGTCTTGCTCTGGACCAAGAATTTCAGCAGGAAGGTGCTAATATCGAGCTGGCGATAAGACAATTTCTATTCTCACAACCCTTAGCTCTCAGATGCGAAAATAGAATATGGGTCTCGCATTCGCTCCCGAGCGACCGCTTCTTCGATAAATTCGACCCGAAAATTCTGGATAGACAACTAAAAATTAACGATGTGGTCAGACCAGGCTCGGCTTATCTTTTAACCTGGGGCAGAAAACACAGCCAGGCACTGCTTGATAAAATGGCCAAGCTGTTCGATGTCGACATATTTATACTCGGCCACCAGCCACAAGAGCAGGGATTTAGTCAACCCGGTGACAATCTGATAATTATCGCCTCTAACCACAACCACGGCTGTTTAATTGCGATAGACCTGGCAAAACCTTATACTATTGAGCAGCTAATCGACTCCATAGTACCGTTAGCTTCTATTTCTTGAATTCTAATAACCCGAAGGGTAGAGTTCCACTGGTTATGCCCGTAGGTATCCACTTGATAATTTAATAGTCAATAATCAATAGTCAATTAACATGGATTGGTACTATTATATAGCACTGGCGGCAATCATCTCACAACTGCTCTTTTTGCTCCTGACATATAGTAATTATCACTATGCACTGGCAAAATACAAAAAAAAGCGTTCGTGGTATCGGCCAAGAACGGTATTGATTATCCCGTGTAAAGGTTTAGAGTCAGCTTTTCAGGAAAATATCACATCCTTTTTTGACCAGGACTATGAGAATTTCCTGCTGTGGTTTGTTGTTGCCGATAAATCGGACCCGGCCTACAGCGAGCTTTGCAAACTGAAAAATCAGCTCAGCCAAACCTCAAAAGTTCAGGATGTGCAAATATTTATTGCAGGTAAGGGCCAATCCTGTAGCCAAAAAATCCATAATCTGCTGTACTGCTACGAAAAAATTAGCGACGATATCGAAGTACTTGCCTTTGCCGATTCCGATGCTTGTGTCCGCAGCGACTGGCTAAGTCATTTAGTTTACCCTCTCCGCCAGTCCAAGAATGGCACCGCCACGGGTTATCGTTGGTTTATACCGAAAAAGAACAACCTTGCCACTCTGGCCCTGTCGGCGTTGAATGCCAAAATCGCCCAGTTGCTCGGCAATACCCCTTTCAACCAGGCCTGGGGCGGGTCAATGGCTATCCGCGTCGATGTCTTTCGCCGCCTTGGCCTCGACAAAATCTGGAAAAAAGCACTGAGCGATGACTTATCACTCAGCACCGCCGTCAAAAAAGCCGGTATGAAAGTAGCTTTCGTTCCCGCCTGTCTGGTGGCTTCGCACGAATCCACTACATGGTCAAAACTCTTTGAGTTCAGCCGCAGGCAATTTCTAATAACTCGTATATACGCCCCGAAAATCTGGTGGTTTGGGCTGCTCAGCAGCCTGTACTCAGTATTGGGTATATGGGGTGCAGCCGGCCTGGCAATCTATGCTGCAATGATTCAATATAAAAATCTGGACCTTTTTGTCGCCGTACCAATTGTGTTTTTTGTAAATCAGTTAGGCGGGGCGATACTCCGACAAAGAACGGCTGAAAAATTGCTCCAGCATGAGCGCCGAGCAATGAGGGCCGCCTGTCTCGCCGATATCCTCGCCTGTTGGCTGTGGTCATTACTGCTGTTATTTTTTATCGTCTCGTCAGCCTTTGGCCGAACTATTGTATGGCGAAGCATATGTTACAAATTGCTTGGACCAACAAATATCATTGTCGTTGGTTATAAGGATTAATGACCGGTCTCGACTTCGAATGCGTCCATTTTGAACGAGTACCGACAAGACAAATGGGAAATCCCAGTGAAGCATCATCTATCAATCATCAGCGGTCCGAATTTTCTCAAGATGCTATTGGCGACGCTGGTAGTTCTTAATGTGGTCAAGGGCAAGTTGTTAGATAACAGCCACACCGCCCTAATAAAACCTGCGGTCGCAAAGAGCGTTTTTACAGGAACTGTTACCGATGCTCTCGGCAACCCAATCGAAGGAGCTGTGGTAAAATGGTCAATTAACGAGGCATCTACCACAGACAGTGATGGGCAGTATAGACTGGAAGTCAACCTGCTGCAAAAGATGACGTTGTATGTGTACTGCGAAGGATATGCGCCCGCCTGGAAAGGATTGTTAGCGCCGGGAACACAGGCAAAACCAGAGGAGGTCAGCTTCGCACTTGAGCAGGGGCACTGGCTGATAGTAACGGTGGTGAATAAGGACGGCCAGCCAATCCCGCTTGTTAATATTATGCCCCATTTCAATCAGACGCTTGAAGTAAGCCGACTGCCCGGCCATAAGCCATTGCAAACCGATGAGCAGGGTTGTGTTCTATTAGAAGACCTGCCCGCCCCCAAAGTGAAACTCGATTTGACCGGCGACGAATTGACCTTTAAGCATATTACGGCGGAAGTGGATCAGGAAATCACCGTTATCATGGACTCCGCTATGATTATTCGCGGACGAGTGCTGGACAAGGAATACGGATCTTCTATTAACAATTTCAAAATATGGCTTCATGGCATGGAAGTTCCTGAAGAACTGCGAAATGGCAGGTGGTTTTCTGACACACAAGGACGTTTTACATTAACTGACCTTCAGATACCAATGAGTATAGATATCGCGATTAAAGCCGAAGGTTATCCGGTTCTCTATGCAGGAGAAGTCATGCCCCAATCTCCAGCCAAAGCAAAAGAAAATGTGTATTATTTGCCTTTCGGTCAGATAATCAAAGGCACATTGTTGGATGAAACCACAGGCAAGCCACTGCCGGACGTACCAATCACTTATGCTTTTTTTCGGTACGGTCCTTACGGCTCTCCCTTTGCTGAGACACAAATCATTACCGACGAAAATGGTGAATTTATTATCGTCGAAGAAAAAAAACAATGGCCCAAAGATTATATCTATAGTGATGAAGCATATACGAAAATACACACATTATTTATCCGGCACAAAGGTTATGAAAAATTAACTATTGGGCCGAGTGACCGCGCTCGATACAGAACGGAAACGGGTGACCTGCGGATTGCGCTCGCCCCAGGCGCATCAATTTCCGGTGTTTACTCTATCGACGGCCGACCTCAGCCAAAAGTAAATATTATGGCCCGGTATGGCGACCAGAATTTCGGCCGGGTTGTGACCGACGCTAAGGGCCGCTTTCACTGGGACGACCTGTCGGCGGGAACGTATATTCTTCAAGGCCCGTTTGAGTACCGTGTAACACTCAAAAAAGGCGAACATAAGAGTATCAACTTTGGCGAGGATATGGGCGATTGTACTCTCTTCGGCAGGGCATTCAAAGAGGGGAAACCGATTGCCTGTGATACCGTAACGTTACACCCTGTCTTCGAATGGCAATTCAGGCAGTTTTCCTGTCAAACCGACAACGAAGGGCGATATCACTTTGAGGGATTGAGACCCGGTAAATATGAGGCCTACCCGGGCGGACGTATTACCGGTCCCTTCCCCAATGATTATGGACCTGAGATTATCGAAATCCACAGCAACAGCGACACCGAATGGGATTTCGATTTCCAAAAAAGGCGTTAGTCCGATTCTATTTATTGACTCCCAATTGCCTGACCTTGTCATTCCTGCGCAAGATTATCACCCCTGCAGAAGCAGGGGCAGGAATCAAGGTTCTCTCAGTTAATATAATGTATAATTTTTTCTGAAAAACTCCTACAAGTGATACGGGTGACGTTGAGGCCGATACATCATTCGCCGTGCCTGTTCGTCACCGACTATCTCCTGCTTTGCCTGGTCCCATTCGAGCTTGCGGCCAAGAATATAAGAAAGATTGCCCAAAACGCACAAGTTGGCCACGCCCACCGCAGCTTCGATGTTCATAATGGTCCTTTTACCGGTCTTAATGCCATTGAACCAGTCTTCCATATGACCCGGGCTTTTATAGACATCCCTGGCACCTGCCGGCGGCTCCCACTCACGGGCTTTTCTCTCGGCCCACGTGCCGCCGTCGCCGCCCCAGTGGATGAACTCGCCCTTGTCGCCGCGGTAAATCGCGCCGTAACCGGGCCGGATAATTTTGCCGCCGGGCTCTTTGCCTGTCCTCTCCTCAGCAGCAGGCAGCTCTTCGCGGGGCATCTGAGTCCATGTCAGTGTCCAGTCCGGATTCTTGAATGTATAGGTCACCTCCATTAGCACGGCGCTGTCCCACAGGCCCTTTTTCGGCGAAGTACCGGTCGCCTCAATAGTCACCGGCCCGGTGCCGTCGGCGCCCATCCACCACATAGCGCAGCTCATAACGTGCGCGCCACGGTCACGAATCTGGCCACCGCCGGACTCCAGCAGCCAACGAAAGACACCGTGACAGTATCTCTGATTGTATGGCCGCCAGCGCAGGGGACCCAGCCACA
This sequence comes from Phycisphaerae bacterium, assembly GCA_041862635.1. Classification (GTDB taxonomy): domain Bacteria; phylum Planctomycetota; class Phycisphaerae; order Sedimentisphaerales; family Anaerobacaceae; genus NIOZ-UU13. Next base: position 6,200 of record JBGVTO010000047.1, read on the forward strand.
TGTCCCAGTCCAGCTCAGGCGGCGGATCACTGTCCGGCACAGGATTATTATCCTCAGGGCTCGGATAATGGAAACAGTCCACCCGGCTGATGTGCCCGATATTGCCGTTGACCAGATACCTGTGCGCAAGGTATGCCTCCGGCTGCGAGCGGCCCTGCGAGCCGACCTGGACCGAAACCTTGTTCTTCCTTGCAGCGGCCACCATCGCCTTGCCTTCCTCGATAGTGCAGCAGGCTGGCTTTTCGAGGTAGATGTGTTTACCGCACTCGGCGGAATGGACCATCTGAACTCCGTGCCAGTGGTCCGGCGTGCCGATAACAACCGCATCGATATCTTTGCGTTGGAGAATATAACGATAGTCGTGATAAGGTTCGACTCCGGCGCCGGCTTCCTTAACAGCCCGGGCAAGCCGATTTTCATCTACGTCGCAGACCGCTGCAATGTTGACAACGCCGGCTTCACGGAATCTTTTTATCTCGCGAAGGAGCCCGCCTCCCCTTCCACCTACACCGATATGAGCCGTAGTTATTCGGTCGTTCGCCCCAGCTCTACCCGGCGCCGCCAGCACACCGGATGGAACCAGATACGGAACGCTCACCGCTGCACCAGCGGCAGCTAAAAATTCTCGCCTGTTGAGTTGATTTGTTCGTTTCATCGTTCTATTACCTTTCTGCTCTAATTCCAGCTATTTTATAAAGTGCTAAAAAGCAGTCCTTAAATCAAAATTCCGAAGCACAGATAACACGCTGATGCCCTTTTGCTTTTGCAATCACATAAGGGCCTCTGCTAATCGCAGTACTGTCGTACTAAAGAGGCTTAACGTTTGTCTTCTTCGTGGGCACCAGCTTCACACAGGGCAATCCACTTACCTCCACGCCTCGCTGTCGCAGCGATTGCGCTATATTTAGCTTGAAGTCCTCGGGTGCAGCTTCCAGCCCGGCTTTTAGCGCCGCAACCGCCCCTTTGCTCGGAATTCGCTGCAATACCATCCGGGCGTCCTCGCGCAGCTCTTTATTCGACAACAAAGCGGCTATCGGCTTGACGGACTTTCTGGTGCCTATCTCGGAAAGCATCCACAATACTTCACGGCGGACAGGCACAGGCTGCTCATCACCTAACAATTCAACCAGCTTGCCGACAACTGCCCTTCTTTCATTACCGGCCCCGGGGCGACCGGCGACACGAACGATCTTCCACAGTGCACGCTTTGCTGCCCTCGCAACCTCCAGATCCTCATCGGTCATCACTTTGGCCAATGCCTCGACTGCCGGTGCTCCGACTTCGCCGGCGCTCTGCCAGGCCTCTGTTCGCACCTCGGCACTCTCGTCGCGGATTTTGCTTATCAGCTTTTGCACCCTGTTTCTTTTCGCGGCCTCGGTCGTCCCAGCCGAAGCTGCAACGGCCGCCGCCGCAAGGGACACTTTTTTAGGATTGTTCATAGACATACTTGAGACCCTCTCTACTTGTTACTTAGGTTTCACGAATCACTTTCTAATCGCATAACATTTTTACCTTTACTATTTATTCTGT
>JBGVTO010000048.1:0-3300 GCA_041862635.1 Phycisphaerae bacterium
CGGTTACGACATCTGGAGCCCAGACAGCCCATACGGCAATATTATGGAGACAACCATCGTTCATGGGGGTAATCAGTCGATGCCGTATTACTACAACAATAATAAGCAGGGCTCCTTAAAGTATTCAGAGGCAAAGATGGTATGGAGTTATCCGCGCAACTGGACCAAGCAAGGCGCCAAGGCACTGACACTGTGGTTCAGAGGCTATGCGACGAGCTTCAAAGAGGAACCGGCCGGAACCTACACGATAACCGCCTCAGGCAGAGATATCAGTGGCACGGCTGACGAGTTCCGCTATGTCTACAAGAGACTTTCCGGAGCCGGCTCGATTTCGGCGCAGGTGCTCAGCGTCCAGGAAACGCACCAATGGGCCAAGGCCGGCGTGATGATTCGCCGGGACCTGACTAATCTAGGCGCGACATACGCAGCGGTGTACATCACACCCGGCTATGGATGTAGATTCCAGGCGAGGCTGGAACAGAACGCGGAACACAGCAGCGACACCGAAGTGGCGACATCTGAGCAAGAGGCAATCACTGCACCTTACTGGGTGAAATTAGAGCGTGTCGGCCCCGACATCTATTACAATTATAACTTTTACGGCTATTACTCCAGTGACGGTAATGACTGGAAGGAAATGGCATGGAATCCGCAGTCTTTTGCAATGCCTCCGAATGTGTATATAGGTTTAGCAGTGACCAGCCATAATGTTAATGCAGTCTGCAAGGCTCAATTCTCTGATGTCAAGTTCACCGGCTCGGTTACCCCCGATCAAGTCGGGGGCTGGACGGACCAGGTCATCGGTCCCACCGGTACCACCATGCCTAGTAATGATTCTGAGTCGATGTATGTGGCTATAGCCAACAATACCGGCCCACCTGCGGTGGTATACCATGAAGATCCCGATGCAGCACAGATAGACACCTGGACGGAATGGAATATCGACCTGAAGGGGTTTAAAGACCAGGGTGTCAACCTGGCCGATGTCAACAGCATCGCTATCGGCTTTGGCGACAGAGACAATCCGCAGGCTGGTGGTTCAGGTCTGATGTACTTCGATGACATCCGTCTGTATCGGCCCAGATGTGTTCCCGACAAGCTAACACTGTCACAAGCCGACCTTAACAGCGACTGCGTGGTTGATTTTAGAGACCTCAAGATAATAGCAGGTGACTGGCTCGATAGTGGTCTTGATCTTGATGCTGACCTGAATGCGGACAGCATGGTTGACTTTGCCGACTATGCTGTTTTGGCCGATCAGTGGCTTGAGGAGCAAATCTGGCCGGCATTGTAATTGAGGTTGATAAAAGCTCTGAAGGTCTGAGATTGCCGTGGCCTTTTTTAAAGGCCTCACAATAACAGACGATAGGGCTACGGATTTTGATGGCACAGATCACGAAACGACTGTTCTTGACTATCTCGAAGGGCTAATACGGGGTGGTCGTAGGTTCGAAACCCTCCCCCGCTATTAACAGGCTGTGTCACAATTGAGGGGTCAAAGTTAGTTGTATATTTGGGTCGATATGTCATAATAAGAACTACTAAATGAAAGGGATTTTGTTATGGCATATCGATATGGAGATCGTAAACAAAGGATACTTTTTCCGCAAAGCGTTGACGAATACATCCCTAAGGAAGCACCGGTAAGAGCGTATGATCTGTTCGTAGATTTGCTGGACTTAGATGAGCTGGGCATTGAATTGGACCCTCACAAAGTCGGCTGTCCGCAATACGACCCAAAAGTTATGCTCAAGCTATTAGTTTATGGATATTCATACGGGGTTAGAAGTTCCAGAAAGCTGCAAAGAGAGGCGCATTACAATCTTTCTTTTATCTGGCTGACCAGTGGGTTAAAGCCAGATCACAAAACCATTGCGGAATTTCGAAGGAACAACAAATCTGCTTTGAAAAAGGTTCTCAGGCAATGTGCTCGGCTTTGTGTTAAGCTGGATTTGATAGAGGGCAATACCTTATTTGTTGATGGCACTAAAATTCGTGCCAATGCTTCCACAAGAAACACGTGGACTAAAAACAGGTGTGACAGGTATCTTGCCAAGATAGACAAGCGTATAAATGATATACTTTCGGAATGTGATGCTGCCGATGAAACAGAAGCAGGCCGACCATCTTTGGTAAGAATGAAAGAGGAGTTAAAAAACAGCGAACTGCTCAAATCGAAGGTTGAGAATATCCTCAAGGAACTCAAAAACGAGCAGAACAAATCAATCAATACCACTGATCCGGAATGTACCCGCTTCAGCAGCAAACAGGGTTATCGTGCCTGTTATAACGTACAATCGGTTGTTGATCAAAAGCATGGTCTTATTGTAAGCAGCGACGTTGTAAATGAAAACAACGATCTTCGTCAGTTTGCCAAACAGATTGAACAAGCCAATGAGACATTACAAAGCCACTGTCAGACAGCCTGTGCTGACAGCGGTTATTCTGATTTTGATGAACTTGAAAGGATAGATGAGCAGGATATTAAAGTCGTTGTTCCTTCACAAACACAAGCATCCGGTAAAGAGCCGAAGCCATTTGATAAAGGCAATTTCAAGTACGACCTCGATAGCGATAGTTATATTTGCCCCGCAGGACACATTCTGAGGTGCCGTAGTACTGATGTTGACAGAAGAAGAAAAGTTTACCAAATCAAAGGCTCTGTTTGTAAACAGTGTCGTCATTTTGGCGTATGCACCAAGAGCCGAATCGGCAGGAAAGTAACACGATTGCTTAAGGAAGAATTGAAAGAAAAGCTCCATTCACAATACGAGCAGCCGGACTCTCAGGACATTTATGCTCTTCGTAAACAGAAAGTTGAATTGCCGTTTGGCCATATCAAATACAACTTAAAAGCTGACACCTTTTTGTTACGGGGTCTTGAAGGTGTCAAAGCCGAGACGTCTATTTTGGCCAGTTGTTTTAATATTGCGCGAATGGTGAGCATTATGGGAGTTTTAGGATTGATTGCGAAGCTTGGCAGTTGAAAAACAGTACAGGAATTATAATATCATAAAGAAAAAGCCGCTGTTTTAGTAGCAATTTACGTAAGAGATATTTGATATGGCTTCTTAGCAAAAAAAGTTTGTAATTTTGATGTGATAGCCAGGGAAATTTAGCTTTGCATGCTATTGCGACACAGCCTGATAACACCAGGGGTCGGTGCTCACTTTCACCAAAAAAATGGACAATTTGGGAAGAATCCTTGATTTTTTGACGTAAGTGTTTTATGCAAAAGGGGTTAAAATTTTTGAATCACGTAGGGTACATTTATTCATACGCGGATCGGAAAGCTGAATT
>JBGVTO010000049.1:0-13855 GCA_041862635.1 Phycisphaerae bacterium
GGATGAGATTGTTGCGGCCTTTTAGAAAGGCATGGTTTCGGAGATGAGACCTCCGCTAATCACATGTAAAAGAGTATTAGTTCTCAGCATCTATCTGGTGTCTGCTGTCTTGAAAACTGGAGTGAAAGCATCCTGTTGAGTGTTCGGGGATTGGCAGGCCGAGCTCGGTGAGGACCTTTTTCATATCCTCCCAGACCCTTCTGCGGTTTTCCTGCGAGTAATTTCGCAGCAGATAAGCGGTATGATATGTGGCCATAAGCTTGATAGGCGGTCTGCCGAGGCCGGCGTAGTACTCGTGGAATTGGCCACGCAGTTGACCAATCGACTTGGTAGTGTTTAGAAGCGTTCTTGCTGCGTGGGCACCCAGAGCTACGATGATTTCAGGTTCTATTATCTCAATCTGTCTTTGAAGATAGGGCAGACAGCTTATTATCTCATCGGCGCGAGGGTCGCGGTTCTCCGGAGGGCGACACTTCAGGATGTTGCCTATAAAGACATCACTTCGTTTAAGGCCCATTGCCACGATTACCTTATCCAATAGCTGGCCTGCTCTTCCGACAAAGGGTCGGCCTTGTGCATCTTCGTCAGCTCCGGGTCCTTCGCCCACGAACATTATGCGGGCGTTGGGGTTGCCTTCGCCGGGGACTGCATTTGTTCGCAGTGACCCGAGGCCGCACTTGCGGCATTGGTGAGCTTCCTCCGCGATTTTTTCAAGCTCTGCAGCTTTCTCGGCGTCGGCCATTCCCTCGACACTTCGACAAGGCTCAGTGCAGGCTTCGCTCGGGACAGGATCGTCCTCCTGCTGTTGTGGTTCACCCCGTTCCGTCCTCGACGGGTGGGGTTCAGGTTCTCCGGCTTTACCCTTGAGAGCAAAGCCACTGAAAAAGTGCTCCATCTCAAGATGTTGCTTAACGACCTTTGTTACATCTACTTCTTTTTCCATCGCAATGAATTGTAACAGAGTATTTGGAATTACACAATAAAAAAGGGCACTTGCATCAGCAAGCGCCCTTTTTAGCGTTTATAGTGTGGTCTTTTTATACAAGGCCCTGGTCGAGCATGGCGTCGGCGACTTTGATAAAGCCTGCAATGTTGGCACCCATTAGCAGGTTGCCCGGCTGACCATACTCTTGGGCGGCCTCGAAGCATTGTTTGTGGATGGCAATCATAATGTTATGGAGCCGTTCGTCAACCTCTTCACGTGTCCAGGAAAGCCGCAGTGAGTTTTGCGACATCTCCAAACCGGAGGTGGCAACGCCACCGGCGTTTGCGGCCTTACCGGGACCGTAGAGTATCTTTTGGGCGAGGAATTGCTCAATGGCCTCGGGTGTGCTTGGCATATTGGCACCCTCTGCGACGAGCGTGCAGCCGTTCTTGAGCAGCGTTTTCGCATCCTCGCCGTCAATCTCATTCTGCGTTGCACATGGGAAGGCACAGTCGCACTTAATGCCCCAGGGCCGTTTACCCTCAAGATATTCTACACCAAACTTCTCGGCATATTCCTTGATGCGCCCGCGTTTTATGTTCTTCAGGTCCAGGACAAAGGCGAGCTTCTCATCATTGATTCCGTCAGGATCGTGGATTGTACCGTTGGAGTCCGAAAGGCTGACAACCTTTGCACCGAGCTGGTTGAGTTTTTCTACAGTGTACTGGGCTGCGTTTCCGGACCCGGAGATGGTACAGACCTTGCCCTCAAAGCTATCACCGCGGGTCTTTAGCATTTCCTGGGAAAAGTACACACAACCGTACCCGGTGGCCTCGGGACGAATGAGTGAGCCACCCCAGTTGAGTCCTTTGCCGGTGAAAACACCGGTAAACTCGTTGCGAAGACGTTTGTACTGGCCGAACATAAATCCGATTTCTCGACCACCGACGCCGATGTCCCCTGCCGGTACGTCGGTGTCAGGGCCGATATGGCGGAAAAGCTCGGTCATAAAGCTCTGGCAGAACCGCATAACTTCATTGTCGCTCTTGCCCTTGGGGTCGAAATCTGAGCCGCCTTTACCCCCGCCCATTGGCAAAGTAGTAAGAGAATTCTTGAATATCTGTTCGAAAGCAAGAAACTTCAGGATACTCGCAGTAACGGTCGGATGGAATCTAAGGCCACCTTTATATGGGCCGAGCGCGCTGTTGAACTCAAAGCGGAATCCACGGTTAATATGGATGTTGCCCTTATCGTCCTGCCAGGGTACCCTGAACATAATCTGCCTTTCCGGTTCGACAATCCTCTCGAGGATTTTGGCATCGACATACTCAGAATGTTTTTCCAGTACGGGTCCTAAAGAGTCGAGAACCTCCTTTACCGCCTGGTGGAATTCCACCTCGCCGGGATTACGTTTTAGAACCTGTTCGTAAACGGCATCAGTAACAGTGCTTGCAGTCATTTGAGAAATCTCCATTAAAAATCAAAATTTGTATTTCCTGTGACTACTACAATAAGTTAAACTAATAATAAAACTATATAATTATGTTGCCGATGGCAGTTAAAACTGATATAATATAAGAATAAGATAATGTTCGGTGTAACACAAGATATTAATAGTAATACATAATATTAGGACGGCTTATAATGCATATAGAGATGCTAAAGGTTTTCTGCGATTTAGCAGATTTACAAAGCTTCTCAAGAACCGCTGAAAAACATCTTCTGAGTCAATCTGCGGTCTCGCAGCAGCTTGCACAGCTTGAGCTTGCCCACAAGTGTCAGTTGATCAACCGTAAGAAAAGGCCTATTGAGCTTACAAAGGCAGGCCAGTTACTTTACCTGGCCTCCAAAGATATGCTTGACAGACATGAACAACTAAAGAATGAGCTAAGCAGCTTGCAAAAATCCTCCGTGAGCAGAATAAACGTCGCCGCGATTTTCAGTATCGGGATGCATACGCTGCCCGACTACGTTAAGAAATTTATGGTCAGCTATCCAAACGTTAATGTCCATATTGAATACTTTAGCGCTAGCAGAATTTATGAGCTGATTTTAGCCGGCGATGTGGATATCGGTCTTGTAGCTGTTCCTAAAAGAGACAAAAGACTCGAGGTGTATGACTTTGAGGATGAGCCGCTGGTCCTGGTCTGCAGTCCGAAACATCCGTTGTCACACGAATCGCAGGTCGATATTCACAAACTGCAGTTTGAAAGATTCATCGCCTTCGAGAAAGGTGTTCCTACGCGGGCATGGATAGACAATATTCTGGAGCGTTATAATATTGTTGTCCGGCCGGTGATGGAATTTGATAACATCGAAACGGTCAAACGGGCGGTGGAAATAAATTCGGGCGTAAGTATACTGCCTGAAACCGCAATTCTTCAGGAAGTGGGCGGTGAAACAATAAAGGCGATTGCCTTTTCGAATGAAAATTTTGTCAGGCCTACTGGAATAATTCTTCGAAAGGGTAAAATTTTAGGCCAGGCTGGCCGATATTTTATTGAATTACTGCAGAAAAAAGTAAAGTAATCCGAACATTGAGCACCGAATACCGAATATTGAATGACTGCTTTTGAAATTTCTTACTACCATAGACAGGCTCGCAATGATTTATTGGGTGGTATATTGGGTGATATATACGATATAACATACAAATATTATGTCCATTAAAGCTGTGATATTTGATTTGGACGGCACGATAACCCAGCCTTATTTTGATTTTGACGCCATTCGGGAGGAAATAGGCTTAGCCAGAGATTCCGGGCCTGTTCTGGAATCGATGGAAAAGATGACCGCTGAACAACGGCAGGAGGCCGAGAAGATACTCCATTATCACGAGCAAAAAGCGGTAACGGAATCCAAACTCAATGCCAATGCGAAAAAGACACTTTCGGCACTTCGTGCGGCGGGGATTCACATCGGGATATTGACGCGTAACAAGCGAAGTAACGCCCTTGCTATCGCTCGCAAACACAAGCTGAAATTCGATGCTGTTATTGACCGGGAAGATGGGCCGGTCAAGCCCGATGCATTCGGGGTGTTGCAGTTGTGTCGGCAGTTCGGCGTAAAGCCGAAAGAAACTTTGCTGGTGGGCGATTACCTCTTTGATTTACTCTGTGCAAAGGCGGCAGGTGCTGTTGCGGTGCTTCTGGCCAATCACAATCAGGCCGACGAGTTTTCCGAACATGCGGATTTTTGTATTGAAGATATCAGCCGGATACTTGAAATTATTGATAGTAAAAAATAATGCTTAGAGAAAAGGGAAATAAGAATAATGAATAAAAAGATAATTATCAAAGCGTCCGTTATCCTGTTATGGATGGTGAGTCCGCCTTTGGCGGATTGGGCTTCTGAGTGCCCGAAAAGTTCAGATACAGAGCAGCCGGTGGAAGAAAAGGTTAATACGGTTGATACGGTCTTAAAACAGTTGAATAAGAAAGCCCTGGAGCTTACGTCCTACCAGGCGCAGATTGAATATGGGTTCATACAGCCGTTGCTCGAATCAGAAACGCTTCGGAAAGGTATTTTGTATTATGCAAAGCTTGGCAAGAAATCGAAGCTGAGACTGAATTTTCAAACGCTTAAACAAGAAGACGAGGAAGAAGAAAAATACATCGAGCAATATATCGTGCTCGACGGCGTCGGTCTTACTTGTCCCGGCCACCAATTCAAAGGCACTTGGCTTGTGCATATCGACTACCAAATCGAGGGAGTTAAGTATTATCAATTAGCCGAGGCGAAGGAGCCGAATAAGCCGGTAGATGTTTTTGATTTGGCCAGCAGGAATTTTCCGATGATTGGTTTTACCAAGATAGAAGATATGCAAAAACAGTTTGAGGTAACATTGGTCGAGCAAAAAAAGTCCGAGCCGGAAGATTTTATTCAAGTACATTTGAAAGTTAAGCCGAATTCGGTTTATAAGGATGACTATATATATATCGATTTCTGGATTGATGAGAAATTAGGCCTGCCGGCAAAGGTAGTTGCTGTCACGACCGAAGAGGAAATTTACCGGATAAAGTTTATCAAGGCGAAGGTCAATAAAAAAATAGACAGTAAGGTCTTCGAATTTAAGATACCCGAAGGTTTCGGTGAGCCCGAGATAATTCCGTTGAAGCAAAAGGGCGAATGAAAATAATATGGTTTCGGTAACAATCGCTCATAAAGATTTTCAGGAGCTGATAACAAAACGTGCGCAGACATTGCTTGGCCTTGCGCGCTGCCTATCGCAGTGCAAATCGAGCGATAAAATTCTGGTACGTCCGTTTCTGGGCCAATTGTTTTCGCAAGCTTTGCAGCTTGAGGAGCTTCTTGACGCCTACGATGCAGGCAACAGCTGCCGGTGGTGTTCGTTTAGGTCACTGACGGCGGCGATTAAGCTTTTTTCCGACGTAAGTTACGAGCTGCTCCACATTCAACACTCATTGCCCGCGTATCGGCTGTTGCCGATTGAGCGGGATTTCGTCAAGGCCACAGAAGAAGCGGTTGAGTTTACCGGCGGTGTGCTTTCGCGGGCGGCAAAGCAAATGGTTGTCAGGGCCGGTCAGCTTGGCCTTACGGTTCCATCGCGAAGTTTGCGTGAGAAATCTTACATCGAGGAGCTCCCACCCGGCCGACTGCCACACGATTGCGGGACACGCAGGATAGAAACAGTCTCAGAGACAGTAACTTTACTTGCTACTGCCTTTTTGAACCTGGCCGCTGAAAGTAAAGATGTTCGTTCCGCCAGTCGGGCTAAGCCTGAAGAATACGCTTCCTACGTCCTGGACTCAATTAGTGAGGAAAAGCTGCGAAGTCTCGAGCTTCGGTTCCACAACCTTCAGTCACTGTACGATACATACGTCTCAGGCACAGAAGCGGAAGATCTGGATACAGACTTGCCTGTTCTGCGAGGCCATATAAGCGTTGTTTTTCATCTGCTGAAAACGGCCACGTCGTTTGCTCACTATTACGAACGGCATGTGAATAAAGAGTTATGTGATTCACCGACCCGGTTTGAGCCACTGGTAAAAGCCGAGGAGCTGCTGGCGGTCCTGATGAACTATTCAGTTACGAGCATAAGTCTGTACATTGACTGCGCGGAATATCTGTGCCAGAGAATGCTCAAGCGTTACGCCGAGGTTGACCGAATCGAGGTGTCCATTCCTCCGTATCGCGGCTTCCACGTTCGCCCATCCACGCTGATTTCCAAGCTTGTCCTGCACTATGGCAGCGAAGTACGGATGCAGATGGATGAGGAGGATTACGATGCCTGCTCGCCGCTGGAGCTGTTCCGCGCCAACGAAAAGATAAACGCGCAAAAACGGCGTTGGCTGGCCTCGGAGATCGTCCGTCTTAAGCTTGTTCAGGAACAGCAAGGCCGGAGCGACATAAGTGCCATCGTTCGGGGCGTTGTACTGACGTTGGCCGAGCGAGGTAAACTAATCCTGTACGAGCAACCTTTGAAGCTGCCGGACGAGCCAACTGGAAAGGAAGGAACGCTGCTGGAGAAGGTTACTGACGAAATGGCCCGGCTGCTGGCAATGGGTAAGATCGATGTGGACGCTAACCTGACCGCAACGTTTATCGGGGACAAGCGAGTCCTGGCTGATATCAAGCTTTTAGCAGAGTCCGGATATGGCGAGGATAACTTCGGCAACAACGTGCCTCTGCCGGATAAGCTTGTGTACCTGCGCCGATGAGCAGGGGAAAGTGTCTTACTGTTAACCGATAAGAAAGCAACCGCCTTGACTACCCAAACGGGAGGGCCCCTTGGGCTCTTATCATCAAGACGGGATCTTTCAAAACCAATCTACTATCACTAATATACGGCATACGGCAAATAAGCTGTGGAAGTCAACAAAAAATAATAATATTTTGAATAAATGACAAGATAGGGTTAAATAGAGAATAGTCAAATGGTCGTTGCAAGGTTAGGAGCTAAATAGAAAGGGCAAAAATGGCAAAGGGAATTGTTGTTTATTACTCAAGAACGGGTAATACGAAAGAGATGGCTCAGATAATAGCCAAGGCTATGAATGAGGCTGATTTGCCGACCGAATGCAAGCCGGTCGGCGATGTAAAAGCCGATGACGTGTTCAGCTATGATGCGATAGTAATCGGCTCTCCGACATACTATGGCCAGATGGCGGCACCGATTAAGGAGTTGATAGATAATTTGGTAGGCAGACACGGCCAGCTCGACGGCAAAGTGGGGGCGGCGTTCACCAGTGCGGCAAATATCGGCGGCGGCAATGAGACCACAATTATGGGCATAATAGAGGCAATGCTTATCAGCGGCATGGTGGTCCAGGGCGACCCGAATGGTGACCATTATGGGCCGGTTTCCATTGGCAAGCCCGACCAGAGAGTTGAGCAGCAGTGCCGGCGCCGTGGTCAGAGAGTAGTGGAATTGACCAAAAAACTGGCAGTCCGATAAGCCGGTAATTCTGCCTTTAGAGTATTGTAAGCTTCATTTACGCCCAAAAAAGGGGGAAAATCCATCAAATTGGGAGAAAATAAATATTGATTTTTTTACAAAAAAAGGCATTTTTCTTTGACAAAATAGTGATGTGCCGTTAAGTTTTTACCGATTTTAACCCAAAAATAGCGAATTTGGTCCGAAAATAGAAATCTAAACCCACAATGTGGAGGAATATTTAATGCAAGAGTATGAAGACCTGAAAGTACTGATTGATGAAATTGAAGCTGACATCAGCAAGGCCGAAGGTGGAAATAAGGCAGCAGGGACACGAGTCCGCAAGCAAATGCAGAAAATCAAGCAGGCTGCTCAGGTTGTTCGCAACCGCGTTCTTGAAATCAGATCAGCCCAGTAAGCCACCCCAGGCATTTTTATGCTTATTCAGCTGCGCATCGTGTGTTACGTTTGTTGCGCGTGGTGCGTATTGAAGTATTGCGCAGGAACAGTTGGCAGACAGTACGCAATACGGCAGCGCAGAGCGTTTTTTTTCGAGGTCAATAATGCCCCCTCCTTTATTGTTTGATTTGTCGCAAATAGATCTTAAAGCAAATCCTGTTTTTGACAAAGAAGCAATTGGCAAAGTAAATCCACAGCGATTTGAGATGCAGCAGCTCGACGGCATCCTTTGGTATGATAAGGAAAAACGTTTGATTTTGGGCTATAAGGATGTAAGAGAGGACGAATTCTGGGTTCGCGGCCACATCCCGGGTCGGCCAGTGATGCCTGCGGTAATAATGGTCGAGGCGGCAGCCCAGCTTTCGAGCTTTTTTACAAAGCAGGTTTATGAAGAGAAGGGATTTATCGGTTTTGCAGGTATAGATGCGGCGAAGTTCCGCTCCATCGTCGAGCCGGGACAAAGATTATATCTGCTTGGGCATATTACAAAATACAAGCGCCGGGAAAACACCTCCCATGTTACAATAAGCGTACAAGGAATCGTTGAAAATACTATGGTATTTGAAGCGGTTATCTCCGGTATGCGAATTTAAGCGCCGAGACAATCGGAGGGCTCAGAACTTCAGCGTTTGGCGAATAGCCCCAAGGGGATTTATCCGCCGGAGGCGGATTCGAATTCGCCTGCGGCGAACAAGCCCCTTCGGGGGTTCGCTTTACCCGCCTTAGGCGGGCCCTGTTGCCGGCTTACAAACTATTAAGAAACTCTCTGCCTTGCCCGCTCTTCAAAAACTTTTCTCTTTTTCGCGCAGAGTTGTAATCGGGAAATTCTTCCGTATGTAGAAGCTTAAATTGCCCGATGATTTGTGCACTTTTAGTGTGTCCTGACTTGTGTTCGGCTAATCGCCGAATTAGATTATTGGTTATACCGAAGTACCGTTTGTCTTTTCCCTGGAGGACGTAAACAGTTACCATTATTTAGCCGTCAAAACTTTAGCGTTTCCTTCTCAAAATCACCACATCCAAGCCAAGCAGAAAAAACGTGGCAGGTTCGGGGCCGGTTTTGGACGAAACGCTAAAAAAGTTCAGTACTAAACAATATTCACTTGTCGAGTTGACTATACCTGTTTTATGGCTGACAAGCAACAAAAAACAGGGAAAACGTTGCCTTTTCGGTTGTTTTACGCTAAAATGCATACAATCTTAGGATTAAATCAGGACGATAGTTAGCTACCGTCAAGCGGTTTGAACAGCAGCGAGGTTTTTCTTCACCTGTTCGACCTATTGCTGTTCAAGCCGACCCGAAAAGGACAGGTGAAAATGAGCACATCAAAAACCAACATCTCAAAGAAACCTGCAGAAATCGCATCTGCAATAGACAAATTATGTGAGGAGTTTAAGAAACCCATAGAGGGATTGCGTCAATATTTCTCAGTGGATGGTAGTATGATGTCAAAAATAAATGTTTCTCGCTTCTATTTGGCTGTAGTCAGCACAATTTTTCCGAAGGTCGATGAAGTGTACGACTGGTTAGAGCGGAACCGTCCGAATTTGCTTGGGCCTGTCCAGCGGAGGTTAGAGACGCTCAGAGCTTCACACAATAAATCTAATGAAACGCTTTTGAAAGCGTGGTGCTATCCAGACGACCAATCTATCGACACAGATGGCCCGGTTAAGGATTGTATTACTTACTGTGTAGTTTTGCAGGAGGTGCTTGCAGATACGGCAGCAACATTGAGGACCGATTTAGATAAAAAGCCGACAGGGGGCGGCGGCAAGGTGGATTCACCAAACGAAAAATCGTCGAAAACTTGGTGCTGGAAGCTATGCGAAAAAACGAAGGATGTCTTCAGAAGAATTCCATATTGGATTTACATTCTCACACTCTTTTTCGCTGCTCTGCTTACATGTTTATACTACTTAGGAGGGCTGGAACCAATTAAGTTGTTCATTTACGGGCTATTTACTAACAAGTGAAAGGTGTTTTGTTAGTCGTTAACGAACCGAGGCACGGATCACGAAAGCAGAAAGTTGAGCAATTGACTGCAGGTTCACAGAAATCGCGTTTCTCGTTCTACTTTGAGCAGGTGAACAGTAAAACAATTGACCGCCGTGGAACAGAACGCTTATTTGAAACCGTCAGCAGACTGTTCATCGGTATTGCCTTTATCACCTGTTCTCCTGCTCACCTGTTCCACTGCTCCATTTTGAGCGACTTGCGCTGCTCACAATAGCCCCAAGGGGATTCGAACCCCTGTTGCCGGGTTGAAAACCCGGTGTCCTAGACCTACCTAGACGATGGGGCCAACCAGGTTTAATCCATAGTGATTGCTTCCTCAGGACAGGCATCAACACAAACCCCGCAATCAACGCACTCTTCGATGTCAACCGATGCCTTGTCGGCAGCCATGCTTATAGCCTCGCTGGGGCATTCTTCTACACAGGTTTCACAACCGGTGCATTTTTCCTCATCTACTTTAGCCGGCATTTACACAACCCTTTCAAAAAACCTCAAAACTTACTACTGCTCTGTAACAGCACAAATGTTACAGGGTACTACTGTACTTTCACAAAACCTCAGTTACCAAATAGAATACGGAATGTTACAAAATTATGACGATATTACAACCTATTTTTGGGTAAATTTTACATTGCAGCAAAATGGTGAGTGGTGAGTAGTGAATATTCGCTCACCAATTAACCAATTAACCAATTAACTACCTGCCCAAGGCAATTGCCATATCGCGAACGATCTCGCTTGCGTCATTTTTGGCCGTCCAGTCCAGGACCTTATCGAAGCTGCGGTCAGCGGTTTTGCTCAGCAGATAAACAGCCATCATACGGACCGGCCAATTGGTATCGTTCAGATTCTTTGCCACCGCACTTATTAGCTCGTAATCCAGCGGCAAAGAAAGCATCTCAGCCATAGTGTGCACTGTAACGACCCACTGGCCGTTGGCAGGATTATGCAACAATCCGGAAAGTGCGGAGCTCAATAAAGGCTCCATCCAATTGGCATACTTATATCTGTAAAGTGGCTTACGTTTTAACATCTCATTTTGTTCTTTCAAAAGGCCGATGAAAAGCTGGGCGATTTTGGTTTTTTGGCCGACGGAGCCTTTTGAGATTAAATTCAACCGGCTTCTTATATAATTACCGGTAAGTTCGATGCCGGGACGTTTTATACGCATCCTGATCGGCTCAAGATAAGTGAGTCTGTTGGTAATCTTGCCCTCATCAGTGGCGACAGGGTCGAGATAGAGTGTAAATTCTATATCCAAAGATGCCTGTGGATATGTAAGAAGCGTCTTTCTAAGTTCGCCTGTAATAAGCCGTAGAGGAATGAGGATACTGCGGCCAGGCTCGATAAGCAAGGCCGTCCGGATTTTTGTAGAGACCAGGTTCGGCATCGTTCTGTTAAGGTCTCCACTAACATCGGCGTCAATCCTGATATTGCCCTTAAATAAGGCATCATCGCTAATTACAAAAGGCTCAGCAGAGTTATTTATTATTGCGACATTGCCGCCGAATTCACTGCCGTATGGAAACTCATTGCCGGGTTCCCGCCTTGCGGGGTCCCCCCGAATATTAAGCTGGACCGAGAATATATTTTCCGGGGGAGTAAATACGGGAACAAGTGTTCGCCCGAAGACATTCTCCAACATAGTTAAAACAGCATTAGGGTCAATCGGCGGGGTATATGTTTCGCCCTGTTGGGCCAGAATTTCTTTGGCACGTTCGGCTGCAAACGAACCGGGGTCTTTAATGATTGAGGTCTTTAGAGTTTCTATTGCCAAATCCTTTTGTCCTTCGGCCAGTTGAATCTGAGCCAGCGTTAAATCTGCGATTTGACTTCGCTGGGAATTGTTGATAAGGGGCTTGGCCCATTCCGTTTGATTATTCATCACGAGCGCATAAGCCAAAATAGCGGCTGCCGACGGCGAATTGCGTTCGGTTTCATAGGCTCTGTTAGCCCAGTCTAATGCTTTGTCCGGAAACGGCAAAACAAAACAATAAAACCAGGCAAGCTGCATGGTACTAACTTGTTCTGAATCGCTACTATCCAAGGTCTCTGAAGAGTCGCGAAGCGTTTCTACTTTTGAGGCTTGCATAAGTAGCTGTTGTGCTTTTTTTTCAGCGGCCTGGAATATCTGGGTTGCCAGCTCACCGTTACCGATTTTCGTCGCTGCTTTGCCGGCTATAGCCTCTACACGCAGGTCAAATCGGCCCTCCCGCTGGATACGCTGGGCAATTTGGAGGCATTTGGATCCGCCTGTGGCGGATTGCGTGTTGTAGCAGCTAATCGCCCAGGGCAGATAAATGCGGGCAGGAAGAGCAAGAGAGGGGTAAAGATAAGTAAACAAATCGGCACAGTATTCATAAACGCCAGCGGCTGTCTCATAAAGTTGTAGCTGTTCAGCCTGTTGAGCAAATGTAAGAGCAGCTTCGATATCCGATGGATTCTCGCGCAATGCTAATCTTAACCGTTCAAGATATAATGCCGGCCCAATCCGCTCGGGCTTAAGTTCCGCCAGCTTTGCAAAGGCCAGCTTATTGTATCTGTTCCTTTGGTAGGCCTGCATAAGGTAAAATTCAGCAGCTTCCAAATCCGCCTTCCCGGCCTTCGCAGCCGAAGCCGCTTCGGCGGAGTAGGCTTCAGCCTTCAACAGGCCAAGCAAGGTGGACAGCTCGGAACCGAAAACAGCGTTCTTACTGCCCAGAATCCCCAACATCTGCTCAAGAAGCTTCTCCCGCTGCTCACGGGTGTTCAGGTGGGCCAGTAAATACACGACCGCTTTTTTTGCAATCTCAACGTCAGCGGACTCATCTACGTAATCCATAAGTAAATTATACACCAGGTTGCCACCCCTGCTTTCTTGCGAAAGCAAGAAGGAGGGCTGCTCCGTGTCCTGACAGGCGAGCTTAATAAGTAAGGAACGAGCATCACTGGCGTTTTTGTCGAGCTTCATCGCAGCAGTTAAGAAAACAATCGCCGGCTCGACTGCCGGGCTTCGGCGGGCTTCGCCCAGACGAGAGTTCGCCGAAGTCAGTTCGTAAGCTATTTCGTAAAACTTTTGGCTGACGGACGATGAAAACAACTTCCGATTCTCGATGCCGGATGCTCGATCCTCGATACTCGACGAGCCACGAGTATCAAGAATCGAGTATCGAGAATCGGATTGAGCCTGGGCCGAGGTAGAACAGCAAAAGAATAGAAGCGCCAAAAAAACGACTCGACTGAGTTTGCCGAAGTTTAAAAAAGACGCTCTCTTACGCATTTATTTCTCCATTAATCCCGCACCAATTGAGCTTAAGCTCAATTGGTGCGGGGCAAAAAAGGTTCTTTGCGTTATTATACTTCATACTTCGAACAACTGCTATTTTTGCTTTAGATATAACGATAAACAGCTATTTTGGGTAGTTCACCTGCCTCCGGTGAATAGAGAAAGCATCTCGATACGCAGGAATTTAGCGGCCAGCACATATACCGCTGCCGCAGATGGCACAACCACGGCGAGTCTCAGGATATCAAAGGACCTGCCATCGGGTAAATTCTTGCACAGAAACATAATTGCCGCCCCGGCCAGACACATAAGGGCTGCTGCTGCAAGTGTTTTCATCAGGGTAACGGGCAATCCATCCAAGATTTGTTTGAAAGGGCCCAGTTTTCTCCGAAGCACCGTAACAAGGATTATAACCTGCAGGTATGAGCACGCCGCTGTCGCAGCAGCTAGTCCTGCTGTTCCAAGGTACCAGATAAGAGTCAGATTCAGAATAATATTGGCAGCTACTGCATATAAAGCGCTTCGTGCAGGTGTCTTTGAATCCTGCAAAGAGTAAAATGCCCGTGTTGTAACCTGCTGGCAAAAATAACCACACAGCCCCAAGGCATAAAAGGCTAATGTCCATGCTACTATTGGCGTGTCCGTGCTTTTGAAATTGCCATGTTCAAATATAGCTGAGATTAAGGGCCTGGCGACCAGAAAGATTCCTGCAGTTGCCGGAATTGCAACGAATACAGCGGCCTTGATTCCGCGTGCGATTGTTTTGGTAAGGGCACCAAAATCTTTTCTGGC
>JBGVTO010000050.1:0-15763 GCA_041862635.1 Phycisphaerae bacterium
AGTACAACCAGCCTGGAGAGTACCATAATGGCGGGATTTGGCCTTTCATTTGCGGCTTCTATACAGCAGCTCTGGTGGCTGCTGAAAGATATGCCCTTGCTGAGAAAAAGCTTCTTGCTCTAACCGAAATTGTCAGACCGGCCCGTAAAGCTGACGTTGAATTCGGCTTTAACGAATGGCTTCGGGCACAGGATGGAACGCCTCAGGGGCAAGACTGGCAGAGCTGGTCGGCCGCAATGTATCTTTACGCCGCCGAATCTGTAGAACAAAAAAGAACCCCGTTTTTCGAAGAGATTAGACAAAACAGCCCGAAAGACGATTAAAAAAATTTTATGCTAATCAAAAAAACATATGCGCTCGGTAGAAAGCAGTTATCGCTCTCTTCCGATTACAGCTTTGTTTTGAGCAAACGCATATATTGTATTATCCGTATCAGCCGACATTAGCTTAATCCACTTTATTGCAACCGGCGACTTGATACAAACATTCGTTATAAATATACGTATGTATTTTAAGTACTTCTTCGTGTGTGGATTTTTGCTTACTGACCAAGATAAATTGTTATCCTGGGGATTCGTTTGCACACGTTTTTATAGGTAATTGGTTTTCTTGGTGGATTAAAAAAGGATTCTAAATGTGGTTTAATCATTTAACAACAACTGCATTTGAAGGGCTCGCATAAAAATGTGCAGGGTGCAATTTTTTATAGTGATTATTATAGCGGTGCTTTTCTTTGTATTAGCTCTGGGGAATACTTACTATAGTGGCGCGTTCCTCAAAAAGGGTTCTGACTCAAAAGACATCTGGTGTATCATTTTTGGTTTTGAAAATGCGGCACCGGCAGTGATAGTTTCACGTAACGGTCAAACCAACGGAAAACTGACAGGTCCTACAGGTTTGACAAAACATGCCTTTACAACGTCGGATTGTTTATCGACCAAAAATTTATTTGTCTATATCGGTAATGTTGAATCATCCCATGTTGCCATTAACGGGGTAAACGCGCACACTTTAGTTTCACTTCACTGTCTGCTGAAGGTTTAATCCAAATTCAGCAGAGCACAAATCCATTATAAACTTGTCTTAGTAGTAAGTGTTTTTACGGGTGTTTCGGGCTACGAATAATGTGCCCGGACCGCGTAGAAATTACACAATACATCTACCTTTTAAAAAACGAAGAGATAAAGATGTCTGGAGTGACAAACATGCTCAATGCTAAAATAAAATCACCTGCGTCTATCGATTATGTCCGTGAATTATTAAATCAAGGCCGTCCCCAGGATGCTCTGAAATTCATTGAGCATCTGGGCCAAAAAACTCCGATAATGGAAAACGCACGGGGTGTTTGCCTGTTACGGCTGGGAAAAATCGAACAAGCTATATCAGTGCTTCGGGAAGTTGTCTTTCAGGGGTATATTTGTATTCCCTCTGATACACCTGTGCTTTATCAGATAAACTTTGCCACAGCAATGTTGATTGCCAATCTCAAGGATGCTGCAATTCCTATTTTAGACAGACTGGATGTTACGGAGTATCCCCAGGCCGCTAAGCTCAAAGATGCGATTAGTCGGTGGGCGAAAAGTTTAAATCTTATCGAAAGATTTTCTTACCATCTCGGACTGTATCCCAGCAAGCCGGTAAAGATAGATTTTCCACCGGGTGAAGTTTAATTGGCCGAATATTGCAAGTTGCAATAGCCTTTTGGAAAGGCTGATATGGAGTATTTATTATCGGCAACCTTGGCTGCGCGACCGGCATATTCAAGCTCGACAAACTGCTAATCCCAGAAAAGATTAGTCAAAGGGCAGCTTTATCCCTCCCTGTGGCGTTCTCTCAATACTGCTCTTAGCACCTTCGGGCTCTTTAAATTCAACCTTTTTAAGTCGGCATGTCAAGCGTTCGGTAATTTTATCGAAGTCGCCCTTTATAAGCCTGGCGTATGATATCGTCGGCGTTACTTTTTCAATCTCGATTGTCGCGATAAGGTTTTCCGTTCGGCCCAATGATTCTTGAGTGTCGGTGTCGAAGATTTCTTTGCCCTGAACGAAGACTTCCAGGACAGAGCCTTTCGAGATTCTTTTGCCGCCCTGGTTGATAATAATCTGCCCTTCTACATTTTTGCTGGCGATGCGTATCGGGTAGAGTCTGTCGATAATATTCTCAACCACCTGATTGGCGACTTTGATTGTAAGGTTGTCAACCATTTCCCTGTAATCCAGGTCATCCGGCTCCCATTCTTTAACGAGCTCTCTGACCTGGTCTTCTTCAAGGGCAATGTTAACAGTGTCGGCCAATTTGACCTGTCTTGTAGGGGCAGCTATCAGGCGATAGTCAAAAACATAATCAACCTCGTACTCTCTGATTGGACGGCCGATAGCTCTGGATGCTTTCTCTTTTATCTGGAGTCCTGCGTTGGATATGGTTCCTACAATCATATAATCGGCACCAAGGACCTGGCCCAGTCTGGCTTTTTCCTCAATGGGTGAATCGTCAGAGAGAAGAATATTTCTGTTTTGGGCAAATTCAGCAATATACTCCCTGTCTAAAACAGCAAATTTATTTGTCCCTGAAAGGCCTACGCTTAGTTGCTGGGAGAGCTTAAGAGACATTTCAACCGCCGAAGGAACAAAGCTGCCGAATTGATAGGAGTCATAGAGTGTTTGGATCGGCATTATCGCCAGCTTGAGCCTGTTGGTTTGTTCGGGGTCTTCGTAGTCGTAAACCCAGGCTTTAATTGTAACCTCGTAGGTTCTATCATCGATTTTTTGTTCATCGATAATTTCGTAAGATTTGACCCAGCCTGCAATATCAGTCAACCGGGTGGAACCGCCCGCCTGGACAGATACGGAGTCAAACTCGATAGTTCTGCCCGTATCTTGTGTGTCAATGCCCACCCCGGCGGACTCAAAGCCGAATTCGTATCTTCCCGAACTGACTGCAATACCTTTGGCCTGAGCGACGGCCTGATACAACGCTTTCTGTATTGCCTGTTCTCTGGTTATACCCTGCCCTTTGGTTTGGCGAACTATAGTTTTAGGTGCGGAAAACGCCTTCGGGCAGACCAGCACCACTACAAGCAGGAGAACATATATCTTTTTCATTTTTAATCCCACTTTAATATTTGACAAAACAATAAAATTTTGATGTTACCACGCTACGGACCGGTTACTACCTCGTTTGCCGATAATAGACTCTTTCTGCCAGAATCTCAGGCCTGTCGTTAAGTCTGTTATCATAAGCTGGAAATAATATTCGACCTGCTGGCGGTTCCTGTCGTAACGAATATTCCTCTGGAAAATTTTGCCGGCGATGCTCAGCTCAGGTGCAATTAATGTTTTTTTACCTGCAAGGGTTTCCTGTTTGAATTCGTCTCCCGTTGCTGAGTCTCTGATATCTCTCATCTCGTAAATCATTTCGTCCGGAGCGCCCCGGCCTCCTACTGCTGAGGTCATTACAACCTGTCCACTGTTCAAAAGCTCTTCTTCAATCTTTGCCATCAGCTGGTCGGTGTCAATTCGCTGCATGGTATCGTTTGTAACTCTGGCTGTTGTCATGACATATCTTCCACCGCCCGGCTTTTTAAGAGCGCCTGAACTAATCATCGATTGAATCATTTCGCTGGCGGCCTGGGCAAAATCCCGATAGTCCAGCTCCATAACCGCTTTACCTTCATCGTTTACAACATCAATGTTGACAGTTTCCGCGGCACAGCCTGCAAGGAAAAGGCCGACTAATGTGATAATTATTTTTGTTCTCATAATTTACTCCCACTTTTTAGTATCCATTCTGAAATCTACAGCTTCTACTCTCGGCGCGACAGCCTTAAGGCTAAATGAGGATTTACCCATCGCCGAGGCCGGCAGCCACGTGCTTGTTTTCGTTTGAATCATTAAACCATTCGCGTCGAGCCATTCAATTTTATACCTGAAACGTTTGGTATTGTATGAGCGGTTGTGTCCGTTGATATTAAGCTCAAGGAATCCGGAATCATTGTTCATAAGAATCGCCTCATCGATTTCTATACCTTCGCCTATCAGTGCGCTAAAAGCATGAGCTACCGGACGGGTCACGATATTACTGGCAAGGTCATCGCTTCTTATTCCTTCCCTTATATGAATTTTCTCAGCCGGCTGATCACATGCTGTGAATGTGAACGCAAGAGCTACAAGCAGTATATTTGTGATTGTTTTCATTTTCTAATCTCCCAAAAAACATTAATTAAAATGTTATAACCTCAAATATCGGCTCAGCCTGATTGGCTGTTATTCTAACATATACTATCGCATTATTACAACCAGGAATATTAATTTCAAAGGGATTCGAACCAGGTGGTGTAACTTTTAATTTGCCGTTTTTCGGCTTTGGAAACCTGGCAACCTGAAAATCTTTTGGCAAAGTCGTCCATATCCTGACATCCGCTGCGGTTGTCGCATAACTGTATGCTGCCACAAACAGAGAGGCAAGCGAAGAAGAAGAGGAAGAGTCCTGTTTCTCAACAGCATACTGCGCAATGGCTTTTGCCGTTGTTGATACAATAGCTCTTGTTAAAATACCCTTAAAATCTTTACTGAACTCTGTCTGGACAACCCTGTCTATGTCTGAGACCAAACAAGTCTTATAATCTTCACCATCAACTTCTGCAACCAGATACGGATATGCTCTGTCTCTAAATTCCAATTCCGGCAGAGCAATTCCAATATATTTAACTTTATCTGTCGCAACGTATAATGGAATATCCAGCCTGAATTCTTTCTTTATAGGACCCAGGCCGTTCTCAAATATCAACCATATTGTATCGTCCAATTTACCCTTCCCATCAAGTACATTCTCAGTAATGCTGAAGTCCTCAGCTATATAGGCATTATCTCCAACCATACCATAGGATTCTTTGAGCAAATCCACCGCCTTAGAGTGGTCGGAAACGAGGTTAAAGAATACGCCGGCAAGGTAGGTCGCAAAAGGATTAACGAAATCGGGATAAGCTTCGAAGTTATATAGATTGGGATATTTTTGAGCCAATAGTTCCTGTGTTTCGGGATTTTCAACGTTGGATTTCGAAAAACTGTTCTTTTGCTGGTCTTTTTCCAATTCGGCCTGAAGTTTGCGTATTTCTTCATTGAATTTTTCTTTCGCACGTCTTTGCCTGTCAAGAGCACGATTAAATTCCACTCTGGCCAGGTCAAACTTCTTTTCTGCCATAAAGTTCAGGGCCTTGTAAACGTTGACCATTATGCCATCATACTCTTCGCCCCTGTAAGGAATGATGTTCTCATTTACGATTGTACTGCCGATGCCGTCCGCAAGCCTGGACTGTTCATCATAATACTTAAGCATCTCCTCTGCCTTGTCGAAGGTCTCGGTGCTTTTAGTATATTCTTGTTGAATTCTTTCAACTGTTCCAAGTTGTAAGGCCCAGAGTAAGTCTTCTCCTTTGGGATTTTTACTTTTACTTATTTTTTTCTGGGCAAAAAGAGCCGATTCCTCATAGTCTGAGCCTAAAAAATGTCTGTTAAAAGTAGCTAATTGGCCCTGTGGAGCGTTACAACCTGTAAAAAAAAGCAGACCTAAAAGGGCTAAAATTGCAAATATGATTGGTTTCTTAAATCTATCTCCACTCATATTACTCTCCAAATCACCCCTGCCATCTAATATAGTGCTCTGTCAAGGCCCAAATGATGGTTTGTCATTCCCGCGAAACCTGTCCTGAGCAGAGTCGAAGGAGCGGGAATCCAAACTTATTGTTGGTAATGGATTCCGCATTAAATCCTGCCCTGAGCAAAGCCGAATGGGTGCGGAATGACTGCCCTCAAAGCACGCTTAACAAAGCACTACCTCATTTAGTACAGCATATTTAAAACTGTTGACAGTCATTGTACTCTCTTAAAGGTTATCGTCAATAAACTGAAAGGGGTTTTGAAGTTTTTTCCCCTCCTTTTTGCTGCTTTAGACCCCGCGAATGGCAAAAGCAACCTTGATACAATTTCAAAGGGACGGCAGGTCAAGTCGGTTCGAGCAAGTCAGGCAATCCGGCCCGGCTATCCAGCCGGCAACCACAGCAATCCGCCAGGTTATGTCTCAGTTTGGCTCCTTTAAAGTTAAAGTTATTACGCCCCAATAGCCGAACAAAAATAACACTTAATCGTATCATTTTAATCTTATCTTTACTAAAATCAAAAGGTCATTGGATTGACTGTTTCGGTCGGCTTATTGTAGAATGATGAAAGGCGTATATGGTTTTAATAACCTTATTTCCTTATATTGAAAAGGGGACATAAATGGCTAAGAACCTGATAACAATTTTGATGGTGGTTGCTGTGAGCCTTGGTTTGGCATTTGTTGCCGGCTGTGAGAGCGACGCTCAAACCGGTGCTCTTATCGGTGCAGGGGTTGGCGCCATTGCCGGCCAGGCCATAGGCGGCGATACTGAATCAACCCTGATCGGAGCCGGAGTAGGCGCCGCCGGCGGATATATAATAGGCAACGAACAAGACAAGAAAAAATAGGCTTCCGACGAACTCTCGTCTCGACGGAGCCCGGAGCCGGAGCCAGGCGGTCGAGCCGCGAGCTTCCGGCCTTCGCTGCCGACCTCCCTTCGCCCGCCGAAGCGGGCTGCACGAAGGCGGGAGTCTTTTCAGCAAAGCAGGCTTACCACTCGGTGCTCAGCCTCGACGGTAGAGTGTTGCACATCCTTCTTATTATCCTTTGTGCTCGGTCAATCTCCTGAGTTGATAAAGGTAGGTCTTCAGCGCCACCCAACACTCCACCTGTAATGCCAATGCCACCGAATAATTCTTCTTCTTCGCTGCTAACAGAAGCACCGGCACCCCATAGACTTCCAAAATCTAAAAATCCTCCGGTTTTACCCGTACCACTGCCAAGCCACAGAATGCTGCTATCCTCGATATCTACCATCTTTGCCGAAATAAAGATTTCATCACCAAAGTGTGGCACATCGATGACAAGAACCGCAGGGACGTTTAGAATTTTCCCAGCCTCTGTGGCACCTGCCTTAGTTGTTAACTCTGAAGGCTGGAATCCCTGCTCCCTAAGCAATGCTGCGACAGTGGCCCGTTCTTTTGGTGCATAACCCTTCTTCAAGAGTTCCATCGCGAATAAATCAGCAATTTGATTTTTGGCTTGCTCGCTTCTCACAGCACCTTCAACAGCCACGATAGCAACCTTATCTACTGTGTTAAAGTTATAACCGACCCTGGAGAAGCTTTGTCCTCGTCCCGAAGAGCAGCCGCCAGCAAAAAGAATAGCTATTACCAGTATATGAACAACGATTTTCATAGCCTATACCTCCGATAACAACAGATTTACTAACGAACCTTAAGGCACTTTAGTATAAAAGACTTATGTGAAATTGTCAAGCTTTATTTGTATCTCGACCGTATTCATATCACGCTTTACAAAGAAAAAATTGCCTGACTTTCTCTTCTTCGGGGCTGTTTTACGGTACGCCCGGTTTGAAATCCTCCCGGCGGAAGTGAAACCCGCATTTGATGGTCACAAAAGCCGATATTATTAACTTAGGACTACAGCCATACCCTTTTATCACTTATACCTCCCACTAATTAGGCTTGAGCTTATATTCAATCGGTGCTGGATAGGTAGCAGGAACAAGCTTTCATGCAATGGCGGTTTAACGAAATAAAAAAAGGCCGAGCCCCCGCGGCTTGCTGACGCAAGTTAGCAGCGGGGGTCAGCCTTTTTATACGGACCCCATTTTGCAAAAAATTGCGAAATGGGGACCTTTATAGTGTATCCACCTCCCAAACGAGGGGGGCAGCACTGATGGACTGCGGCCCGTTCTACATCGGATTATAGCCAACGTCCGCATAACTGGGTATTTTTCGAGGACGATTGGGCCATTTCAATACATCAAACAAATACTCGCTGGCCTGGCGTATCATCACATCCGGCATACATGGACACATCTCAAACGAACCAACTATATCATTGTCATATTCGCCTAAAACCTTTAGAAGATAATCCCAATTTTCACGGGATATTCCGCCATGCAGGCCAGGTGGCTCGTGGTCGTCCGTTTGGCCGTAATTATCAGTCAAATGCAGATGGGACACTCTCGGGGCCAAATCATCCACATATTCCTTAAAAGAATATTCACCATCCAGATTGGCATAACCGATGTCAAGGCAATATCGGACGGATTCGAATTTCTCACCGACCTTCTTGAGCAACGGCAACCGGCCTGTTTCGAGGCACAATTTGACGTCGTTCTCCTCGGCCATTTTCACTACCTCGGCAGCAAAATTACAGCCGTTAAACTCCGGAACGTCGGGAATGCCAATATTTTGCAAATCAGTTACAATATTTGCGCCAAGCAGCTTGGCACATTCGATTTGTTCGTGCCATTGCTCTAACGTTGGGCTGTCACCGCGGGAGCGCATCGCCACTAACATATCATTGGTAGCGGAAGCAAGCCTGGTCCAATTACGCCTCTGGTAACGACAATCACTCTGTCCCTTGATATTGGGCCATAACTCTATGCCGAAGCCCAGCGCCCTCAAGAATTGGCACTCCTGCTCAAAAGACAGAGGGTGCTCACGACCCCAAAATACCATTGTAGAAACTGCATACCTAATTTGCATTGTGCTTTCTCCATCTCTGCGGATAAACGCGTCCTTCGATATACAGACAATACTATTATCGAATAAAAAAGGGTGTATATTAACAGTTTCTTGAAAATTTCTCGTGCCGCATATTGGTTTCGCAATGGAATAGGAACATTTTTTTGCCTTTGAAATTGGGTTTGTTTGGGTTTGTTTTTTTGGAGCCGGAAGGCGGTTTCATTTTCATAATCCTTTGTGAAAAGTGAGTTTGCGCTCATTTTGGGCTTTACGGAAATTGGGTTTGAATTGGGTTTGTTATTTCGGATTGCGAAAATGTTGTTTCTTTCATAATCCTTTGTAAATACACACTTTGCATCAATTTTACACTTTCGGCAATTGGGTTTGATTGGGTTTGAATTGGGTTTGTTTTCACCAAGTGTCCAATTGTGTTTATTTTCATAAGCCTTTGTTGAAAAGATACTTACATTCATTTGCAATCCGCCTACGGCGGACAAGATTGGGTTTGTTTTGCATAAAAAGGGCTGATTTGTAGAGGATTCTCGACAGATGTAGAGGACGGAATGCCAAATGATTATTGATTATTGATAAATGACTATTGGTTTTTGACTGTATCATCATATTGGGTAAGGAGTTATCTGGTAGTCTGAAATACGAAATCCTAAGCCATCGACCCATTCGACTACTCCTTCGGCTGCGCTCAGGGCTTCGGCTTTTTCAGGGCAGTTTGCGCTCAGGACAAGTTTAGAGTTTAGGATTTAGTATTTGACTTCTTTTTGCCGGAGGCGAAAAAGTAGCGCCTCTATAATTAGAGCTACCTGCACTTTTGATGCGAAAAAAGTACTCGAATATCGATTCGTGATTCTCGTAAATTGTTTTGGCAGAATAAGTTATAAATTTTTTAAAAATTTTGATTTTTGTTCTGAGGTATCAGCGTTTTTGATTGATTTTTCGACAGTATCTTACCTAAACTAACGCGCCAAAGACTATTGCCACAGAGGACACAGAGAAATAATTAATAGGCATGTAAGGTGCAATATTTTGCACAACTTTTCTTGGGCAACATAAACTGAAGAGAGTTTTCTTGGCCAGAAATTTAATAGGATGTTAAGATGTTTTAATTATTTTCTGTTGACTTCAATTCAATCTTCAATTAAAAGCTGAGTTGTTGGATGTGCATTTGCACAAAAATTAGGGAGCGTACGACGTACACAAGGAATATAGGCTGCATTTTTGACTTCTTTGCTATAATGCACGTAGACATAGAATATGCGCGAACAAGTTTAGGTATTGAACTACCTGCTTTACATAAGGCTGCGCAGCAATCTGACGAGGCCTTAGATAATTATAGGGGATTCTTGCAGGAAATCCTTGAAAGGATTGCCAAAGAGAGAGAGCCAGAGGAGTTGAGCAAAGTAGACGTGGTTGTACTTGGCTCGATTGCCAGGAGAGAAAGCACTCCATATTCAGATTGTGATTATTATGTCTTGCAGAATGCTGCTTCACCAGAAACAACACGAGAGTTGAGTTTTGCTGCCGAAAAGGGACGTGAGGCGCTTCATTATAAGCAGCCAGGAGCGCGAGGTACGTTCGGCGAAATTGTGATAGCAGCCGATCTTTATGAATGGATTGGTCTTGAAGTTGACTCAAACGCTAACATGACACACCGTCTGCTTCTCTTGACCGAATCTGAACCGGTAACTAAAGGGAAGACGCACCGAGAAGTCATAGGAAAGATTCTACGTAGGTATTGCGCGGACTACTTACAGCCTAATAGAAAGGAAAACAGCCCCGCCCAAGTCCCGCGCTATCTGCTTAATGATTTGGTGCGTTTCTGGAGGACTATGGCAGTAGATTTTGGGACGAAGCGTTGGCGAACCACAAAGGACGATTCGTATCTCAGGCTTGCAAAGTTAACGATAAGTCGCAAGATATTGTTCGCAGGACCTTTGGCCACTCTTCTCTTGGCTCCAGAAAAGGCTGAGAGTAACCTCGAGCTTGTTTCATATCTTGAAAAATCTTTTGACAAGCCACCCCTGGCGCAGATAGCAAGCACATTGGACATGTTGTCGGATAGTTCAAAGGATGCTTTGAGAAATCTGTTGACTAATTATGACGATTTCATAAAACTTCTTTCTTTAGGAGACGTAAGAGAAGTATTAGGAGGTGTTAAGGGGAATGAAGATAAGCGTGATGATATGTGGGCGAAATGTAAGGATATAGCAGAAGTGGTTCAGAGAAGCTTGGAAATGATTTTTTATAATGACAAGCTATTTAAAGAAAATATACAGACATATGGAGTGTTTTAGAAAGGAGGCCATAGAAAATGGTTCATTTAAGTGAGTTTGCTTCTTCACTAAAAGAGACGCCGGAAATCAGCCCGACTATGGAGAGATGGCTATACGGAACTAGAGAACTAGAGCGGGCGCTTTCAAAGCAGGTGATTTTTCTCTGTCGTTGCTTTGATACAATACCAGAGCAGCATTTAACCGCCTATGCAGGTTTGCTGCTAGAAGCTCTAAGAAATGGGGACTTAGAGAGTGAATTTCTTAGCTCTGCGTATATTAACAGATACATTCTCAGTTTCTTAGAGCGGCTTGAAAGTTTGGAAGGCGATGAAGGAAAAAATAAGGCGGCCTCAATACTTGAGGCAATTAGGGAAAAATCTCAAAACTATGATTAGGTGCTGGATTTGTCATATATCCCCCATTATGAGAGAGGCCCTTGCACAGTGAAGTTCTTCGTTTCTGGAAAACTGGGTTTGGAAGAAAGCGCCAGGGAAGCAATGAATGCCCTGCGGAATGCAGGGCATCAGATCACTTTCGATTGGACTTCTATTGGGCACCTTAGACCTTACGACGAGAATATACTCGCTTGCCGAGAAGCGGCGGTTCGAGAGTGCAACGGCGTCAAAGAGGCGAACGTGCTTGTTATCATCGCACACAACGAGGGCGTAGGGATGTACGTAGAACTTGGCATAGCAATAGCCGTAGGAATACCCGTTCGCGTAGTCACAAGTGAAGAAAGCCCGTCAGTGTTTTTTCATCATCCTCTTGTCAAAAAAGTAAACAGTATTAGGGAGGTCATTGCGGAGTTTTCCTGAACAGTATTCTCATCCGTCGACGTTTAGTATTTACAATCTAAGTGCAAATTCTGTGCTCGACCAAGTCTATTGAGAATAGTTTCGTGAAATCTGAGAACACCATACAAATTTTTTTGAGATTGTGTCGTCGAGGGATTAGCACGTCGGAGGGTAACTAGGGACAAACACAATATTTCAACGTTGTTAGACAGTTCCGTCTAAAATTCATCGAGCATTTTTAGGCAGAATCTGTAGGTCATACCGGCGATGAAGAACAAAGCATTCCTCAAAGCTACGGAGGGCAGGGGGGGCTTCGATAGTCAATTGGTTAATTGGTGAGTGATTAATTAGGGGATTAGAGAATTAGAGAATGGGTTAATTGCCCCGACAGTGCCGACGTTGGAGGACAAAGCAATCCTCGTGTGGGCACCCCCGCCCAGAGAACCCATGCTTCGCCAAGGCTTCGCAGGGCAAGCAAACCCAGGTGAAACCCTTCCCTTCGATTACGCTCAGGTTAAACTCAATGCGCTACCCCCTTCGCTAAAGCTACGGAGGGCAGGCAACCCCCGACAGTGCCGGGGGCTAAAAATAAAAACGAAAAAATTTTGTTGAAATGTGCATCAATGTTGTTAAAATGTCGATTTAAAGGTATTTCGGGGGGCACTGTAGGTAGTTATGAAAAAAGATATACATCCAAAATACGATAAAGTGATGGTTCACTGCGGCTGTGGCAATACATTCGAGACCAGCAGCACGGCAAAAGAAATCCACGCAGAGATATGCTCGATGTGCCATCCGTTCTACACGGGCAAGCAGAAATACGTCGATACTGCCGGCCGAATCGAACGGTTCCAAAAGAAATACGGCACAAGCTACATCAAGAAGACCAAAAAAGACCAACAGCAATAGCTTATTATACAGGTTACAATTCGGGCTCCCATTCTGAATAAAATCAGGATGGGGGCTTTTTGTTCATAGTACATTGTGCATAATACGAATATCGAATTTCGAACAGGAAATTTCCTGGAACGAGAGAAGATTTGCGAGATACATATTTATGGCTGAACAGAAAGATAGTTTACCGGCAAAACTCGACGAAATCGAGGCACGCTACAACGAAATCGAAAAGCAGATTGCCGAGCCGGCGATCGCCTCCAACTCGGCCAAGCTGATAGCGCTATCCAAAGAGCAGGGAAAACTCAGAGCAATAGTTACAAAATACCGCTGGTACAAAAAGACATTAGCCGGAATTGAAGAGGCCGAGCAGATATTAGCCGATAGTACCGCCGACGAAGAATTCAGAGCGCTGGCAAAAGAAGATCTCCAAGAGCTTGAAGACAAAAAGAGCACCCTGCTCAAGGAGATTACAAACACTCTGGTAATGGCCGACGATATGGATGTCGATTCGGTCATAATGGAAATCCGAGCAGGCACCGGCGGCGAGGAGGCGGCCCTGTTCGCACGCGATTTGTACAATATGTATGTCAGATACGCTGAAAATCGCAGGTGGAAAGTTGAACAGCTTGACTTTAGCATATCAGAAAAAAGCGGTTTTCGCGAGGTCATATTCAATATCAAAGGCCCCGGCGTCTGGTCCGAATTAGGCTACGAGGGCGGCGGCCATCGCGTCCAGCGAGTCCCGGAAACCGAATCGCAGGGCAGAATTCACACATCAGCAGCAACAGTGGCGGTACTGCCTGAGCCTGAAGAAGTCGATATCGAGATATCGCCCGATGATGTTATCGAACACGTCAGCAGGTCAAGCGGGCCGGGCGGACAAAATGTCAACAAGGTCAGCAGTGCCATCAAGCTCGAGCATATCCCAACGGGGATTACCGTCAGCATGCAGGACGAGCAAAGCCAGCACAAAAACCGTGCCAAAGCCTGGCGGCTCTTAAGAAGCAGGGTTTACGAATATCATCAGAGCAAACAAAGGACCGAGCGTGACTCGCAGCGAAAGACGATGATTGGCTCAGGCGACAGGTCTCAAAAAGTCAGAACATATAATTTCCCGCAAAATCGTGTAACCGACCATAGAATTAACTTGTCGCTTTACAACCTGGATAAAATAATGGACGGCGACATAGGCGAACTGATTGCAGCACTGAAAGATTACGACAGACAGCGGAGATTGAAGAACCTTTAAGCCGCATCTCGTGAATAGTGAAGCGTATCTCGAAAAAAGATACGGGATACGAGATGCGAGATACGAGATACGAAATGATAGTCGTAGTTACCGGAATGGTCGGCGTTGATAAGAAAAGCTATCTTGAGAAAGTATGTCAATTCGCCGCCGAGAAAGGAAAAGAGACGCTGCTGTGTAATGTCGGCGAGGCGATGTACGCCGAAGCACCCGATATCCCACCCGGCAAAATCTTAGATATACCAATGAAAAGGCTAAGCTCACTTCGCCGCAGCGTCTTCAAAGACATCATAGCAAAAGCCAAAAAGAGCCCGAACCTGATAGTCAATACTCACGCAACCTTCCGCTGGCGGCACGGACTGTTTCCGGCGGTGGATTTCGACCAGATGCGCCAGCTCAACACCGATATGTATATCTGCCTGATTGACGGCGTAATCGCACTGCACACACGCCTCGTCGCTGAACACTCCGCCGAACACACGCTGAAAGATTTGATTGTCTGGCGGGAAGAAGAGATCATCGGCACAGAAATGCTGTGCAAAGGTATTAACGAAAGGATTCCTTTTTACTGCCTTGCCCGCGGCACCGAAAGCGAAACCACCGAAACATTCTACGGACTTATCTTTGACGGCCGAACCAAAAAAGCATACTTGAGCTTCCCTATGACCGCAGTTGACAATATGGAAGATGTGAAAAATGAAATTGACAAATTTCGACAATTGATGAAGCAATCATTTATCTGCTTTGACCCCGGTGATTTGGAAGAATCGTATCTGCCGCAAAAGGCCCAGCGGGCAAGCCAAAAAGGATTGGACTATGTTGAGGTTACGGCATTGGGGCGGAAAGTCCGGCTGGATTTGCACGAGGTTCAGCAAATCGAACGCGATATTAACAGCCAGATATACGCCCGCGATTTTATGCTAATTGACCAGTCGGATATGATAATCAGCCTTATTCCGACGTTAGACGACGGACGAGCAGCAATATCCAGCGGAGTCGAAAGAGAGCTCCAGCACGCCCACGAGGCAGCGAAAGAAGTGTACGTCATCTGGACGGCAAAACAGAGTCCTTCTGTCTTTGTTACGCAAACCGCAACAAAAGTCTTTAACAATATGGCCGACGCAGTGGAGTTTTTCAAAAAGAAGGGATACGCAAAGAAATGACAATCTGTGGCTGTGCATAAAGCCTTGCATAAACGGGCTATTTGGATTATTTTGGGGCCTTCGTTATTGCTTAAAAGATGAGATTATGAACATTAAGAAACGTCCAAATCATAAGATATATATTCAAGTGCTTCGCCAAATGTCGCCTGAAAAAAGGCTGCTAAAGGCGTTTGAGCTGTCTGAATTTGCAAACCAGCTTTTTATCCAGGGATTACATACAAGATATCCGAATCTTCCGGACGAAGATTTGAAAAGAATATTTTTAGAACGTCTCGATAAATGTCACAACAGAAATTACTAAAACAGGTTATCAAAACACTCAACCAAACTGGGATCCAATATATGCTAACAGGCTCTGTAGCTTCGAGCTTGCAAGGCCAGCCCAGAGCCACCCACGATATTGATATGGTCATTGCTATTGAGAAATCGAAAGCTCATGAACTGGCCGAAGCCTTCCCGTCCCCTGATTTTTATTTGGATGAACACAGTATCCTTGATGCAATTAGCGGGCAAAGTATGTTCAACCTTATCGACTTAAAATCAGGTGACAAGGTTGACTTTTGGATATTATCTAACGAAGCTTTCGACAGGTCACGCTTTTTACGCAGGTATAGCGAAAAGTTCATGGGAACAGAAATGCGGGTTTCAAGCCCTGAAGATACAATATTAGCCAAGTTAAGATGGGCGAAACTCTGTGGTGGAAGTGAAAAACAATTTACCGATGCCCTTCGGGTTTATGAGGTCCAGTATGGGAAATTAGACCTGGATTATATAGAACATT
>JBGVTO010000051.1:0-18845 GCA_041862635.1 Phycisphaerae bacterium
CGGTCATTCTGGCAAGATCGCATTAGCAAAACCCTATCTCATCCAGAAGATAACAGATGAGCTTCTAAAGGTTGAAAACATTTCCACAACCCCTCATCTAACTGAGGAATGCAAGAGAGTGATAGCAGAAAAAGCCCTCAAGTCTTTCAGCTTGTTCTTTGACAGAATCCGTGATAAGGAAAAAGTACTCTCTTTTGCCAAGAGACAACTGGGTAGTTCAAGAAGGAGTTTGAGAAAGGAAGCAGAGAATTTCCTAAGCAAATGGAGTCAGAGACTCGATTAGGTTCCTCTTCGTGTTAGTTTGCAGATAGCTCCTGCTACGATAAGATCGATCGAAAGAGGAGAAAGCATGGAAATCAACTGGAATCTAGTTAAAGAAATGACCTTGTGGCACTATGAAGATCTGATCAGGAAGATGCTCAAAGTGCTTTCCTACAGCTTCGTCCAGGAATACTACAGCCACACCATGAAAGAAGCTGGCTATTATCTGAAGAAACTGCTTGGATATAACCCAAAATACGAAGAATACGCGACGAAACTGAGTAACAACTTCCAGAAGCTCGATAGCTTGAAGATCCAGAACTACGCCGACCTAGTTCATAGAGTTGAGACCAGAGAGAAGTGTGAGGAGTTCCTAAGAAGCACCGAAATACCATTTCAAGAACTGATATCTACACTCAACTACATTTTCCGCTGGGTTCTACCTTTCCGAAACGTGTACTTGAGCCAACTAGTTGAAACAAGCAACGAACCTCAGAAGACGTACATTTCGAAACTGAGAAAGCATGATATCAGATTCAACTTGGACATTCTGGAGCTTGCCAGAACGAAAGAAGGAAGGATCAGACTGCCAGAAGAGACGGAAATTCCTGAAGCGTTCATTTCCGATCTAGTTAACCGAGCTGATCTGACCCGTTTGCCGTACATGAGTCGTAAGACCGTGGACCACCTTTGCAGCGCAGGATACACCAGTATCGATAAACTGGCTAGAGTACATGCCAAGAAACTGAAAGAAGACATGAAGACGTATTTCGATGAAAAAGGGATCAAGCTAGGCTCTTTCATTGACATAGAAGGATTAGCCTGTTGGGCAAGAGCCGTACCAAAGATCATAGAGGTCTGAAACTGGCAGAAAGAATGTGCTTGTAGGGCACATGATTGAACCCGCGTTCTGCGCACGCGCGGAAGATATCGATTCACAGGGTCGCCTTATAAACGAAGAGCAGATTACATCTCAATGAACCCAGCTAGGAGAGAGAAAGCGGATTGGACGTAAGTATAACCTCAGACATGTTCAATTATTCCTTCAAGATAGAGATGAAAAAGAAACTTCGAATATTCGCAGAGCATGGTTTCAAATATATCCACTGGTGTGACGACTGGAACAGCGATGTAGTCTATTCACAAAAGGAGATCAGACGGTACAGCCAACTTATTGAAACAGCCGGGCTTAGATGCATCGACGTACATGGCACTGCAACATCGAGCATTCGTATTGATGCAGAGGAGGATGCCCTTCAAGATCAATACCTTCGACTACTAGAAAACCGCATAGAATTCTGCAGTTCCGTTGGCGGTGATGCTGTTGTCATCCATCCCCCCCGTAGACGCGGAAAGGACTATTCACCAAGTCTGAAAAGATCTCTACGAGTCTTCGAGAAAGTAAGGCGCCTCTGTGAAGAGCTAGGTATCACTCTTGCCATAGAGAACTGCTTCCCTGAGGATGAAGAGGCTATCAGTTTCTACCTCGATAAGTTTCCACCAGAGTTCGTCGGATTCTGCTTTGACTCAGGCCATGCTCACATCAATGGGAACTTCGATCAACTCATGGGATTTGGTGAGAGACTGAAAGCGTTACACCTCCATGACAATAAAGGAGAAAAAGATGACCACCAACCTCCTTTCTGGGGAACAATAGACTGGAAGAGAATACTTCGATGGATCAAAGACAGTAGATACGCAAAACCCATAAACTTCGAAATCACTCACAATCCAGAATTCTTCTCAGGCAACGCAGATGAGTATCTGGAATATTCAATGAGTGCAATCCAGAAATTCATCAGTCTGCCTATCGATTGATCATCGGAGCTATGCAAGCACCAAGAAGAGAAGGAGGTGAGAAACGCTCGGCCTGGTGCTTCAGGTACCAATCGGCTAATTCGAAAAATTCATCAACTGTATCAAAATACTTTAAGTGCACGCCGTCGGCAAAAAGCAAATCCGAATCGGGCACTCTTTTTGCCAGCGTAAATGTCCCGCAGGCAAGATAGTTAATAAGCCTGTCGGAATGATATAATCTTACATCGTTTGCTATGTTGATACTCAAAGCGACTTTAGCGCCGCTGATAGCGTGCAGATAATCCATACCCTCGATTCTCGGCACTCCGAAGGCTCCGTAAATCCTGACGTTGGGCATTTCTTTAAGCCTTCTTACCACGTTATAGCGTTCATCATTGCGCTGGAGTTTCGTATGTTCGACCTTGCCGGTGAAGATTATATCTGTTTTCCATTTATCTTCGACCTTATAGCATTTCTGAATGTCCGGGTCGCACATATTAGGGATGAAGGCACAAAGCGGTACGCCGGCCTCTTTGTACGTTTTTAGAAATCTTCCGCCGCTAGTCGTTGTTATGATGTCCGTTTTTGCCGCGATCGCCAGCCGGGATGGATTTTCTTCAGGGCACGGGTCTTCATCTCTGCTGACAAAGACAGCGTCCCCGGCGGCGTTTCGCATTGCCACAGCGGTTTCGGCGGTGAGATACTTCATACCGATAAGCAGCAGGATATCCGGATGATACCTTTTAATTTGTTCTATAAGCAGTTGGTCTGCTTTTTTCCTGGCGAAATGTCTTGCGAAGCGTTTACTGGGAAAAGGACTGCATTGCATCATAACATTCCTATAGCTGAATCTTTGAACGTCATGGCCAAGACGCAGCAGCCCTTTAATCCACATTCGCTGTTGAATATGAATGGACCTCGGCGACTCATCCTTAAAGTCAGCTACTACAAATATGCGTTTTGACTTACGCATCTTAGATTCCTAAAAACTTTCTGGCCATGGCTCGCTTTATTCTACGGTTTAACTTCGTCGCTTGGACTTATCAAAGTAAATCCTGATAGTATCATCTTTCACTTCGAAAATCCAGCCCGGATGAACATCTAATATGAACTGCTTTAACATTTTCAATGCAGGATAATCATTCTCACCGGTGAAGCGACTACGCGTAGTCCTGCGGCTGCATATTGAAGGACTTTGAAGCCGCATTTACCTCTTGTAAATCCAGTTTTCTGGCAAGAAACTCGATGCTATCACCTTTGTTAGTCAGTCTCACCAACAAAGAAAGTGGACCTTTAAGCAAATGACAATACCAAGGAGTTTTAAAAGTCGCAGGTGTATGGGGTTTTACTCTAACACCTGTGGTCCAAGTCCTGATGTGTTTTAGCCCAGCATATCGACACAGGGAAAGTATGTTCCTGGGTGTGTACAGGTGAACATGTCTTATGGGATTAAGGTATTTCCAATCTGAACCGAGTAATTGTCTTGTGTAGCTATCCCAATTAACTGTATCAGCATAAAAAACTCCACCTGGACGCAAAATACGGTGGCACTCCTTCAATGTTGAAAGAAGGTTGCGGATATGTTCAAGCGTGGCATTTGTAAAGATCACATCGAAATAATTACTTGGAAAACCAGCTGTTTCTACAGTACCAGTAAAGACATCAAGTCCCAAATTCTCTCTTGCAAAGGAGCTTGCTGTCAGCGAGATGTCAACGCCTTTGACATTCCAGCCAATATCACGAGCAACCTTCAAAAATGCTCCTGCATTGCAACCAATCTCGAGAAAGTTTCCAGTTTTCTTAAAACGAGAAAACTGCTTGAGTTTTCTGCGATATTGTTTCCGTTTTCCTTCTATTTTGCTCACATAAGCTTCAATTTTCGCAGAATAATTCTCTTCATTGATATCATCCAAGTTGTCGGGTATAGGCCGTGCAAAAATAAGCCCACAAGTAGTGCATTCATGATAAGCACTGCCTTTCAATTTTAGAAGCTCTTTGGAATTCCAGCTACCGCATATATCACAGTTTGTATCTTTGAACTTTGGAAGAATCATTTGCCGTTCCTTTGTTTGTCATGAGCCGAATGATAGTCCCTGTTGAAAAAGCCTGGCCGATTTATCTAGCACACAACTTCCATGCCGCCAATATCCGGCAAAAACGAAGGTGTAAAAAGACATATATTCTAAATAACTCCTTATTATAGTTCGCTGTTCTCGGGATAACCGCATTGTAATTTCTATCTATCCAGCGAATTATCTGTAAGTATATTCTGTATCCTCCCAGATGCCATCACTTTTCGAACAATGCGATTGCATTTTCTAATGGTTCTTTTTCGCAACGTGAATTCCTGCGGATTGACCACCTGCGTAGCGTGCGCCAGATGCACAATATACTGGCCCATTACAGAGGACGGCAGCTCAACGGTCTTATAGCCGCGGTCAACGATTTCAAAATAGAGCTTTTTACCCCCCGTCAAACCCTTGTCTCTGTCCATAAGGAACGAGAGTTGCTCCCGGCGCAAAATATCCGTCCGATACAGGCAGCATATTGTTCGGCCGTAATAGCGAAATTTGCCGAGAGGGTCCGGTTCTCGAAAGACCTTGCGCTTGAAGGTTCTAAAATCAGTAGCTTTTTTGAGCATGATTCGCCATTTCGGTATCAATTCGATTTTGCCGGAACCAACACAGGCTATATTATCATCATTATCAAAATAGCTAATCAGGTCACTGAGCCAGTTTTGCTCTCGGACAAAAGTGTCTGAGTGCATTGAGACGTAAAATTCGGTATCGCAGTTCTCCAGACCAAGGTCAAGACCTGCTGCATGGGCATAACCTCCGCCTGGCTCATCAGCATCAAGACGACGCTGAATCAACCGAATCCAATTGAGAGATTTGAGGTACTCTAAGGATTCATCTTGTGAGTCGTTATCAACCACAATGACCTGATAGGGATACTTAGTAAACTTTCGTATGCTGCGCAGACATAGTCGGGTAAAGTCCAAAGTTTTATAATTCACTACACATATAGTTGCCTTGCCTTTAACGAGGTCTGACATCAATGAGGACTTTCCCTTTGGCTTAGCGGTTTCCATACATCGATTCGTAATACTTCTGGTAATCGCCGGAGACAACGTTACTGAGCCAATCCTGATTCTGAAGATACCAGTTTATGGTTTTATTAATACCTTCCTCAAAGCTCACCGACGGTCGCCAATTAAGCTCATTAATTATTTTGCTCGCATCGATGGCGTATCTCCTGTCATGTCCGGGCCTGTCGGTAACATGCTTAATCAGTGATTTTGCTTTGCCCAAACGGTTAAGTATTACATCAATCACTTCCAAATTTGTCTTTTCGTTACAGCCCCCGATGTTATAAATCTCGCCGGGCGGCGCCTTTTGTAAAACCTGCCATACAGATGTGCAATGGTCATATACATACAGCCAATCCCGCACATACAAGCCATCGCCGTAAACAGGTAATTCTTTATCATTGAGGGCATTGTTAATCATCAGCGGAATCATCTTCTCAGGAAACTGATATTCGCCGTAGTTATTTGAGCATCTGGTGATGTTATATTTTACGCCCCAGGTATGACCGAAAGCTCGTACCAGATGGTCCGCCGCGGCTTTACTGGCTGAATACGGAGAATTCGGACTCAGTGGTGTTTGTTCGGTGAATTTGCCCTCCGGACCGAGCGCACCGTACACTTCATCGGTTGAAATTTGAATAAATCGCTCTAAGTTTTTGTCACGGGCGGCCTCGAGCAGAGTCAACGTACCGGCAATATTGGTTTCTATAAAAACCTTAGGCTCGGTAATGGAACGGTCCACATGGCTTTCGGCAGCAAAATTAACTATCGCATCGATTTGGTATTCGCCGATAATTTTTTCAATCAGAGTGCCATCGCATATATCACCTTTTACAAATTTGTGATTTTTGTGCTCTAAGAATTCAGCGAGGTTTTCGAGATTGCCGGCATAGGTTAACTTATCGAGATTGACGATAAAACAATCGGGATGCTCCAAAAGCACCATTCGCACAAAATTGCTTCCTATAAATCCCGCACCACCTGTAACCAAAATCTTCTTCATAACTGCCTCAAAAAACGTTCTAATGGACCTTGCCAAGGCTCGATCGGCTCGTCAAGAAGAGCTTGTATCTTGCTACAGTCAAATCGGCTGTTTAACGGCCTTGCAGCAACAGTTACATAATCGCTTGTTTTACAGGGCAACAGGTTAACATCCATCGAGAGCTTGTCAAATATAAACTTTGCCATTTCGTATCGGCTGACGTAGCCGGCACTTGCTAAATGAAATAAACCCGTTGGTTTTACTCGCAATAGTTCGCAGATTACTTTGGCAGCTTCGGTTGTAGCCGTCGGCGAACCTATCTGGTCATCAACAACCTTTATCGTACTGTTAGTTTTTGCACGCTGGATTATCTTGGTAACAAAATTATTACCTGCTAATCCATAAGTCCATTCAACACGCACTATACAATTCTTGCAGCCGCTCTGGGCCAAAAGCTGCTCCCCTGCCAGTTTCGTTTTGCCGTATTCATTTATGGGATTAGGAAGGTCAGTCTCAACGTAGGGCCTGTCCGACCGGCCGTCAAAAATAAAATCGGTACTTATGTGAAGTAACCAGGCGTTAGCTTCTTTCACGAGAGCCCCCAGCCGCCCTACCGCCTCTGCATTGACCTGATATGCTAATTCTGCCTCACTCTCAGCGCCATCAACATTGGTATAAGCTGCGCAGTTTATAATTATCTTTGCACTATCAACGGCTTCTTTTAATTGCCGGGAGTGAGTGACATCAAATTCCGGCAAATCAAATACCTTAACATCAAAATCCTCTTGTCTGCAGATTTTTACGAGGTCCGTTCCAAGCATCCCCCTGCCGCCGATAATGGCAATCCTCGTATCATCAGTTGCCATCAGAGCCTCCCAAAATCCGGCAATTTATCAGGCCGAAAGTCTTTAAGTCTGGGATATTCTTTATCTTTGGGTGATAAGATGGGCTCCTTTATTGGCCAGTCGATGTTAAGGTCTGGGTCATTCCAGATGATGCCGTTTTCAGTCGCAGGATTATAGTAATCGGTGCACTTATATGAAAAAACTGCCGTCTGGCTTGTAACACAATATCCATGGGCAAAGCCCGGCGGAATATATATCTGCCTGTGGTTCGCGTCGGAAAGTACTTCACTGACCCAATGACCAAAAGTCGGAGAACCTACGCGAATATCGACAGCAACATCCACAACCTGGCCTGATAAAACCTGAATCAATTTACCCTGTGATTGGGGGTATTGAAAATGCAAGCCGCGCAAAACTCCTTCTCTGGAAAATGAGACATTGTCCTGCACAAAAGGACCCTGGATACCAGCTTTCTCGTAACGCGTGCTGTTCCAGGTCTCTAAAAAGAATCCTCTCTCATCAGAGAACACAACCGGCTCCAACACGAGCACTCCTGCAAGCTTTGTCTCTTTAACATTCATTTTTACTAATATCTCTTTTGTCATTGAGGAGGCTCATTCACAACCAATTCATTGGCTTTATTGAGCGATTCGAATGTTCCTGCGTCCGTCCACCAGCCATCAAGGATATCATAGGCCAATTGACCTTTTGCGATATAAGCGTCATTAACGTGAGTAATCTCAAGTTCGTCACGAGATGATGGCTTGAGCGTTCGTATTATGTCAAAGACCAATGCATCGTAAAAATATATGCCGGTTACGGCATAATCCGACTTGGGTTCTTTGGGCTTTTCTTCAATACTAATCACTTTGTCATCGGATAGCTCGGCAACACCGAAACGTTGCGGGTTGGGCACCTGCTTGAGGAGTATCCTCGCGCCGGTTTTCTGAGCAATGAACTTGTCAGCATAGCATTTTAGACTGCCTTCAAAGATATTATCACCAAGAATAACTGCCAGAGATTGACCGCTGGCGAAATTTTCAGCTAATGCAAGAGCCTGCGCAATTCCACCTGCCTGGTCCTGAA
The DNA here is from genome assembly GCA_041862635.1 of Phycisphaerae bacterium. Taxonomy (GTDB): domain Bacteria; phylum Planctomycetota; class Phycisphaerae; order Sedimentisphaerales; family Anaerobacaceae; genus NIOZ-UU13. Next base: position 8,060 of record JBGVTO010000051.1, read on the forward strand.
CCTTGTATGTAAATCGACAGCCAAAGTCTTTTCCTGATCCCAGCAAACTGACAACATCACCCATGTGCTCAACACCGGTTACAATCAGGATTTCCTCAATACCTATCGAGATTAGTTTCTCAATGGGGTAATATATCATCGGTTTTTGCCCCACTGGAAGCAGATGCTTATTTGTAACCTTGGTCAACGGCATAAGCCGCGAGCCTGTACCACCGGCAAGAACAACACCCCTTAAATCCATACTTTTCTCCTTACATCTCTATCACCGTCAGAAAATTCTAAGTCCCACAGGCCCCAATGTCAACCACTGTTCACAGGCTAAAGCCTCCAAAAAGCGATTGTTTTGTGATTCTTCTCAGAAATACACTCTTCAATATTCTCAGGTAATTGCTTTCGTTGCTCCTGTAGTGAATCCACCATCTACCAAAATTATCTGGCCCGTAATATACTCAGAAGCATCAGATGCCAAAAAGACAACCGTGCCATCAAGGTCGTTCGGTTGGCCTGGACGATTAAGAGGAATACGATTTGTAATATAATCCACCCACTTTTTGTTCTCATATAAAACTGCGTTTTGAGCTGTTTTGAACCAGCCGGGAGCTAACACATTGACCGTGATTCCAAACCTGCCCCATTCCGCAGCTAAGCTTCTGGTCATTGACAGGATAGCCCCCCGACTTGCAGTATAAGCTGCAATGCCCTCCATGCCGAAAACACAAGTGCACGAACCGACGTTTATTATCCTGCCCCCCCGAAGGGGGGTTTTTGCAGACCCGGCGGTGCCGGGGTTTCGTTTTATCATCTCCTTAGCAACCGCCTGAGCACAAAAAAAGCTGCCCTTGAGATTGGTATCCAATACAGTGTCCCAATCCTGTTGAGTAACTTCCATAGTTGGCTTTCGAATATTTAAGCCGGCATTGTTAACCAGAATATCAATTTTTCCATATTCCTTTATGGTCATCCGAACCATATTCTCAATGTCGTCCTGTGAAAGCACATCCAACTGGACAGCTAACGCCCTTCTACCCAAAGACTCTATTTCCTGTTTGAATTTGGTCAGTCTCGATAATTCTCTGCTGGTAATAACCAAATCAGCTCCGGCTTTGGCAAGTGCCCTGGCGAAATACTGACCCAGACCACGGCTGGTTCCGGTTACAATTGCCACTTTGCCGGAAAGATTAAAAAGGTCCTGCATCTTTGCTTCCTCAAACTTTATGGTTCTAAAACAATCTTCAGCAAATTTTCCTCAGCCTTGAGCAATCTGTCAAAGGCACCCGGTCCATCTTTCAACGGTAAAACATCGCTGATTAACGGCTCGACGTTAATCTTGCCCGAGGCCACTAAGTCTATACAATCACGAAATTCACCCGAACTGGCATAAGAACCCGTGAAGGTAAGCTCCCTGGCAACCAATTCCTGCAAATTGAACTCAGCGGCCTTTTCCAGATTACCAACAGCAACAAGATGGCCACCGGTCTTTGTTATCGAAACTCCATCGAGAAAAGTCTGCGCGTATCCGACGGCCTCGAAAGTAACATCAGCCCCCTTGTTTTTTGTTTCTTTTAAAATCGTTTCTCTTAGGTCAGACTTAAGAGGATTGATAGCTTTATCCGCACCCAGCTTCTTTGCCAGCACAAGGCGAAATTCATTGATGTCGGCTACGAAGACCCTGGCTGCACCCCTCAGCCGGGCTGCCTGCAAAATGAAAAGGCCGATTGTCCCGGCCCCAATAACCACAACAGTATCATTAGTAGATATGGGCGCTCTATTGCCCGCATGTGTACCTATTGACGCCGGCTCCAAAAGGGCCGCCTGAGTAAACGACATATTGTCCGGAATTTTCGAGACAATCCACCACGGCACTGCAACATATTCAGCAAACGCACCGTGCCTTTTGAACTCCGGCGTGGAAACTCCTAATACCTGTCGTTTTTCACAGCGATTACACAAGCCCTTCCGGCACGGCTGACATTTATTGCAATATACAGTTGAATCAAAGCAAACTCTATCGCCCTTCACAAAACCATTTACTTTTTTATCCACTTCTTCAACAATGCCTGCCGCCTCATGGCCCATAATCAAAGGGGGAATTCTTCTGCCGGTCTTACCTGTGAAGCCATGAACGTCCGAACCACAAATTCCACAGGCCTTTACACTTATCAGCACCTCATCATCACCCACTGCTGGGTCTGGAAAGTCTGAATATTCAAAACAATATGGTTTAGTGTAAAGTAAAGCCTTCAATCAAGTCCTCTATTGGATTAAGTTAAAAAAATAAATGTAATTTGAAACACACCAGGATAACAAAATACCCGAAAAGCAACTAATATTCATCAATTTTATTGCAGAAGAACCAAAAAATTGCCTTTTCGAGGTTATCAAACAACCTTAAAATAGGAATCACACGGCATTTATCTGCGCTAACCATTGAAGGGACATTATATGGCCGAGACAATTACAAGACGCCGTTTTCTGGCTCAAACCGCCGGGCTTACCGCCCTGACTGCTGTTTTACCCGGATGCCGTTCTGTCGGCTCACCGAAAGCACGAGCTCATAATATTATCCTTATTATGGCCGATGACCTGGGATACGGTGATGTTGGATGTTATGGCTGCACCGATATTCGCACACCGGTCATAGACAGTCTGGCGGACCAGGGAGTCAGATTTACCACCTTTTATGCCAATGCTCCCGAATGCACGCCAACAAGAACCGCCCTGCTGACAGGCCGTTACCAACACCGTGTTGGCGGCTTGGAATGTGCCCTCGGCATCGGGAATGTCGGCCGGTATGACGATGCCATTCGGTTATGCCAAACAAACGACATGGGCCTCCCTGTCGAAGAAATAAGCATCGCCCGTATTCTTAAAGGTGCAGGATATGCAACGGCAATCTGCGGAAAGTGGCATCTCGGATACGAGCCGAAATTTTTCCCCCTGAATCACGGTTTCGATTACTGGTTTGGCCCGGTGGGCGGCTCTATTGATTATTTCCACCACTGTGAATATAACGGCCAACCCGCCCTCTATCTGAATGACAAACCCATAAAACGCGAAGGTTACCTCACCGACCTTATTACCGATGAGGCTGTCAAATTTATAAAACGCCGGCAAAATACACCCTTTTTCCTGTACGTCGCATATAATGCACCTCACACCCCCTATCAGGGACCGGACGATAAAAGGGATGAACCTGTACCACAAGCCGACTATAAAAAAGGTTCCCGAGCAACTTACGCCGCTATGGTTGAACGGATGGATGAGGGCATCGGGAAGATATTGAAAACAATAAACGATAAAAAAATAGCGGACAACACTCTTGTTATCTTTATGAGCGATAACGGTGCCAACAAAACCGGCAACAATCGGCCTTTCTCCGGTTATAAAGGAAATCTCTTTGAAGGTGGCATAAGAGTTCCATGCATTGTAAAATGGCCCGACGTACCCGAAGAGGGTAAGATATCGAATCAACCCTGTATAACTATGGATTTTTCTCGGTCTATTGTCAGAGCAGCAGGTACCAGACCGCCGGAAAACCGTCCATTTGACGGCATAGATATTTTACAGGCGCTCGAAACAAATCGGCCTGTTCAGAAACGCACACTTTTCTGGCGTGCTCGAAGAGGTCAACGGACAAGAAAAGCTGTCCGGGACGGTTTCTTAAAATATATCCGGCTGCAGGAAGGCGAAGATGTAAAAGAATATCTTTTCGACCTCGAAAAAGACCCTGCTGAAAAAAAGAACCTTTTGAGCGAGAGAGAAGAAGACGTACGAAAATTAAAGCTGCTTCTTAGAGATTGGGAAGAAGAGGTAAAGCATAAGCGATGACACCTCATATAATTTTATTTAATAATAATGCAAAAGATTTCGGGAGATAACAAATGAACGAAAAAAATCAAAAAACCACAAGACGCAGATTCTTACAGAATTCGACCGTAGCCGCAGCGTCGGTAACCCTGGGACTAAATGCTATAGGCGTTCCTTTAATAAAGACCGCCCGTCCCGTCCCGTCTTCGACGGGCGGGGCCCGTGGAGCCAATGAGAAAATTCGCGTGGGCTTTATCGGCGTCGGCAACCGCGGAACGCAGCTCCTTAACGGCTTTCTCCAACAGGATGATGTTGAAATCACCGCTCTTTGCGATGTCTATGAACCTTACCTGGCCAGAGATTATTCCAAAGTCGATAAAACGCTCAGAGATTCTTTAGGAGGCAGAATTCCGAAGATGACGGAAAAGTTGGGCAACAACGTTGCACGATATAAGGATTTTCGTCGCCTGCTCGACCGTAAAGATATAGATGCAGTGGTCATTGCCACACCCGACCATTGGCACGCTATCCAAAGCAATATGGCCTGCCAGGCGGGAAAGGACGTATATGTGGAAAAGCCGTTGTCGATAACCATACTGGAAGGTCGGAGGATGGTCGAGGCCGCAAAACGATATAACCGGGTAATACAGGTCGGGCTTCACAGACGCTCCTCCAAATCGTACATGCAAATTGCCGAGCACATCAAGGCCGGCAAAATCGGCAAGGTAACGGTAGCAAGGGCCTACCGGATAAGTAATATGCACCCGAACGGCATAGGCAGATATCCCGATACGGCCCCACCGAAAGGTATGGATTGGGATATGTGGCTTGGTCCCCGGCCGGAACGCCCGTACAAGAACAATATGTCCTTATATAAATTCCGCTGGTGGGAGAATTATTCCTCGCAGATGGCCAACTGGGGCGTGCATTATTGCGATGCGATGCGCTGGATGCTGGCAGAGCAGGCACCAGTCTCCATATCTGCGCACGGTGGAAGGTTTGCCCTCGACGATGACCGCACAATCCCGGATACGATGGAAGTGATTTTTGAGATGCCCTCGGGTGTGCTGCTCATTTTCGGCCAATATGAAGCAAACGGAGGCCCCGCTTTAATAGAGGGAGAGGTTGAATTCCGGGGCACGCTGGGAAATCTTTACTCCGGCACAAGCGGTGAAGCCGGGTTTAAGATTGTGCCTTCAAGAGCAGGACAATTCCAGGATAGCGGCTCGAATATCGAAACGCTGGAAGGAAAGAGAATAGATGGCGACCTTACCGTCCAGCACATTCGGAACTTTCTTGATTGTGTCAAAAGCCGACAACGTACCAATTGTGACATGGAAACAGGCCATCGCTCAACGACCTTTGCTCTACTGGCAAATATCGCTCTGGCTACAAAAACTCGAATCCAATGGGACCCGAAGAAAGAACAAGCCGTCAATAACAGACGCGCCAATAAACTGCTGCACTACGAATACAGAAAGCCCTGGAAGCTATAGTCCTTGATATGAACTATTATATAAGGGTGAAGGATTAAATATGGACAAATCTACATTCATAATAACGATTTTGTCCTTGAGTATTCTTTTTGCACCAAGAGCACAGGCCCAATTTGAGACAAACTCAGGTACGAGAAAGAAAACCGACGAGCCGGAAATCGTCGTGACCAAACTGGATATAAGTAATAAGACTCTAAGTTTGAGTTATGAGATAAGAAACGATTCTGAGCAAGATGTCTGGATTTTAGTGGGGATAGGTGGTATCTATGCGAGCTATGATGAGAGCGCTGAGGCATTCCTGGACGAAGATGGCCGAATCCTGTTGATAAGGAGTAGGCTTGATGTACCGCCAAATCCACGACTGCCCTTTCCTGCCTACGATGGTAGGTATGTTCGTATGCGCCCGGGCCAAATTCGGACGGAGTCGATTTCCCTCCCTATACCTATCCATTTCTTTCCCGGGTATGTAGACGATCGAGGGATACAAGGCGTTGAATACGCAACGCGTCTGACCATCGAGATTGGTTATTACTCCGGAGACCTGCCTGATTTTGTTCTACGTATCCTAAAAGAGGCAGAAAAAATCCCTCGCACAAAGCCCGTTGTTTATCCAATCTTTCCAACAACACTAATTGAGTTTTTTGGGGATTTTGGATTATTGACCTTTAACCAATTTAACGAGAACTTAAGATCCAGGGATGATGAAGTCCTGATTCCGTATACGAACCAAATGCTTAAAGGAGAGCAGGTCTTACGGGTAACGGTTGATGACCTGCGCATTCCATACGAAGATAAAGAAGTCCAGTTAAAGAGATATCCCCCCGATTTGCGAAATTGCACACGAATTGAGATTCAGTATCAACCTTCAATGCTTGAATACTTCTTTCCATACGTGGGCCAGCAAAGCCTGCTGAGGCGTTCAGAGAAGCAGTATCTTCAATCCTTTGGAACCATCGTAGTGGATGATCCGGAATTGATCAAAGCTTTTACCAAAGATGTAAAAAAGGGAGTTCCCACTACTGGAATTGTCCGTCAGAGAAGTGCGGCTCAATTGTTATGCTATCATGGCGATGAGCATTTTACGTCCTTTTTTATATACAATAATGAATCGATCGTAACCGATGGGTGGTCGCGTTTCACGCGCGACAATCCTTTGCAAAGCCTTAGTATGTTCACGCCACGGATAAAGCAATTTGAACTTCGATTAAAGTGTGCAGATAATCTTAAGGACCTCTGGAATCGGTTTCGGTTGTATGATAAAGCCGAAAAGAATCGCACAAAGGATACATCTGGAAAGAATAAGATAGTATACCCGATACCAGCTAAATGGTGTGACGTCATGGTGCCTGCCTATAGGAGTATAGGCATGGTTGACTATTGGAATATGAGGTTATACATATGTCCAAGCGCTATCCAAGGTAAATGCCATTACGCGATGAATCCCGATTGTAAGCCGGATTCACCAGCGGACATGGTGCTTTTATTTGAGACCAAAGCGGGCTGGAATCAGCACGGCGGGCCTGAGCTTTTTACTTTTGACAACCACGACCCAAAAGGTGGCTGTGTTCTCTTAAAAGATGGTACAGTAAAATTCATCCGCACAAAAGAAGAACTCCGCCAGCTTCGATGGAAATAACTGAAAGGTTATTTTTTTTGCCCTGCGACTACCGTCTCGACAATTGCCTTCCTGGCTTCCGCTACCGCCGGGCTGTATGGATAGTCTGTCTCTATGGTCTCGTAAATCACCTTGGCCTTCTCCACGGCTTTGATGCCACAGAGCGCCTTTATCTGCCGGACGAGAACTTCTGAACGATCGTAATTGCTTAAATCAAGCTTATTTAACCGTTCAGCTAAATAAAAAGCGACCGGATATTCTTTCCTCGCCAGGTGCACATCCAGTTTTATCAGATTCAAATTCGGCATCAACAGTTTCACCGGGTCGTTCGCGATGATTTCCTCAATTTTCTCCATAGCGTAATCTAATTGCTCTGGATCGTCGGTGCTATCTGCCAATTGTCTTGCTGCGCGCAATCGCCCGACATCCTTGACCTGCTGCTTAATATTGTCGGCCTGTTCGGAACCAACTCGAAGATTTTGAAGTATTTCCCTTGCCTCTTCGACCTGTTCAAGTGCTATCAGTGCCTCTGCTTTAGTCATCCTGAATCGAGTAACTATTTTCTTGTCTAACTTTCTCTCCTCGAGCTGGTTTAGAATCTTTAACGCCTCCTGTACCTTTCCGAAGCATTGCACCAATAATTCAGCCTGAGAAACCATCTCATTTTGGCGAACCACCGTATTCGGCGCCGATTTTTCATGCAGACGGGCAAAAAGTTTCAACGCCTGTTCATACTGCCTTACCGAAGCCGAGCGCAGGTATTGACCCAATTCAAGACAGAAATACTGGTGCTCGGATTCCGCAACAAGCTCGTCCATTCTCTTCATTAAAGCGGCCACGGCCTGTTGCCTCCATAGTTGGCGCTCAAGGCCATCGGCAAAAGCATATAAATTGACAATATCACCTATTGGCAGTTTGTCAAAGTTACTTTCAGATATAGCTTTCTCAAAGGCCTGTTTGTTACCCGGCTCAAGCTGGATTTTATCCCATGAAATATGAACGTGGATTTTTTGTCTTATCTCGGCAATTACCTCTTGGTTTTTCAGCACTTCAAGCGTTACTGTGCGCATCCCGGGCCGTAAAAACACATGCTCGATACTTTCGCCGGTCTCGATTGTTCCATCATCGAATTTCCACCGGTATGAATAATCCACGTTGCGTTTTGCCTCAAGGGCGTCGAAGCGCATCCGAACTAGGGCCGCTTTCTCCTGGTCCAGCCGCCAATCATCGGTTATCTGCCATTTAAAGCTTGCCCCTGCTTGTCCCTGGCGGGGGCTGCCCCCATCTTTGGCCAGGTCTTTATATCCAATTTCCGTAGTCACGAAGCGTCCCACAGGCAGGAAGTCACCTCTGGCCATAAGGCCTAATTTTTCCTGCGGTCTTTGCCAGGCAGCTAACGTAAAGGTTTTTCCCCATGGGCTATAGTTAAGATACTCCAGCTTATGCACGCCGGCTCCGAGAGAAATCTTACCCTGTTTCTCTCCCTTTATACCAGCCTTATAGTCGTGCTCGCCCGGCCAGCTTATTACCAGGTTACCATCGACAAGCAGATGCGAAGACCAATTCGAGGTCGTGGCGAAAATGTAATCACCCGCTTCTTCGGTCCGGAAGTAACCCTCATAGCGATACAATGCAAGACGTGGTTTTTTACCGGCGCTATCAGAACCAGATTCCTCCAATCGATGAATTGGAAACGAATGGTGAACATTATCAACCAGACTCTTGCTCACCGGCTCGGCGACATTATTCCACACTTTTAATAAACCGGACAGCTCCTTACACTCGGGGTAATTTTTGCCTGTATATCTTGTCTCTAAAGTTACACCGGATTTGGGCTCCCATACTGAGGATGTAGGTTTATACTTATCTTTGTGCACCAGATAAACAAAATAGATCGTGCTGCCATAGGAATTGTCGAAAAGAATCTCCATCGGCTCATTTGCTTTGGTCCAAAATAACCGGCTGGGGACTCGCTGGCCTATAGTCGTAAAAACTACCGCTTCAAAATCCCTCACATCAAAGCCGGGCATATATAGCTTGGCATAAGAGACCTCCGGATTTTGCCCTCTCAGCAGATATCCTGCGCTAACCAGACTTGCCCGCCGCTTGCCCTTCATATCGGAACCGGTCGTTACCAATTTAATCTTCTTGGCTGTCGATGGAATCCCGACATTAATTTCGAGCGGCGGCATATATTTGGTCAGCGGTTCTGATTTGTACACCCTTCTTTTGTCTGCGTAAATCTCAAAGCTAACAGACATATTGGGATCAGCTCTATCATTAAGTCCGGCCAATGCTACAAAACGCCTATGCTGCTTCTCGTGTTTGTAAGTAACTTCTCCGGGGCAGGTCATGTTGACACCTTTTTTATAGACCTTCCCATTCAGTCTGTAGTACGAGCCGGTCCACTTCTTCTTTTTGTTCAAATCGGACAGATGAACATCAGGTATCTGTGAGTAAGTGTCGTCTTTTTCGATCCGAAATCGCAGCTCCGCCTCCTCGAGGTGCCACGGAATGTACCTTTCGGTCTCAGCGGCCAGGCTGATATTACAAACAAATAAAGTTGCCGAAGCGGCAAACAACAACCTTCTTATATGCTCTATTGACAACATAATTTTTAGCATACTGCAACTACATCTAAAATTGCTCATTTATCCTGTTTTCTATCTTCCGTATTCAGGCTTTTATCTTTGCCCTGTGCCAGTGCCTCGAAATAGGCGCTAATCATATGCTCATAGCCCTTAAAACGATACTGTTGTTCCCGTGAAAGTATATCGTCCTGCTTTTTGTCTGCTGCTTTGTCCCGGTTATATTGCAGTGCAATTTGTCTGCCCAATGCCGCGTGCGATTTTTTCAGCGAGTCGACAACTTCATCGAAAGCTCCTCTGATATCTACTCCACTAAGGTTTTTGATAGACTCTTCCACTCCTTTCATCGCCTGAATAGACTCCTCAAATTCCATTGTTGGCAGATTATGACTTTCGAGCTTGAGCACCAGCTCTTGAGCCGACTGACGGATTTTTTGCTGTTTTTCCTCTGTAGCTTTCATCATTTCCAGTACTTTGGGAGGCAGCTTGCCCCCTACTCCGAACATAGTGGCCTGGTCGCTGTCCTTACCGAGTCCCGTACCTCCCGTCTGTGCTTTCTTGTCTTCATCCTTGACCTGTCCGCTTTCCAGAGGTGTGTTGGAAACTCGTTCCCGCAAACCGTACTCATTGTCGGACAGCGCCTTGGCTACCGGCTCTACCAGCTGGCCGTCAGACATACCGCTGCGTCCGGCCCCGCTGCGTCCCTGAATGATATTATCCTCCGGCTTCTGGTCGCCGGTTTTGCCTTTGGCGCTCGTACTGCTTATGGTTCCGTCGGAAACCGGCCCGGCGGTATGGTCCAGTGAATTAAGATAGCTGCCGATATCTTCCACCTCCGGCCGCATTTCTTCTTCCGATGTAATCAAATCAGCTACCAGGTCTTCCAGTTCCGACGGCAGCTCTGCCAACGGCGCAAACAACTGCTCATCCTCAGGAATCTCCGCGATAAATTGAATATTATCATAGAATCCCAGTGTCGCCTCGCAGTTTATCATTAGCTCCTCGGCCATCTCCACCTCTTCAGTTTCCAGGCGATGGGCGTCAACTCGCGCTTGACGCATGTCCGCGGCTTCCATTGCCTTTTGAGCAAGAGCCTCGGCCTCCTCGTAGAGGCTTTTCATCGATTCCACCATCGCATCGTCCCCGAAATCCAGCAGGTCCAGATTAGTAAAATCGTTCACCACATCCGACAAAATCTCCGCCAGTTTGGATTGGTCCATCGCAAGCTCTTCCAGTCTGTCCTCTTCCTCTGTGCTAAAATCTTCCGGCGGCTTATCCAT
>JBGVTO010000052.1:0-16738 GCA_041862635.1 Phycisphaerae bacterium
AGTACAAAGGCACAAGGGACCTTGGTTCTGAGAGCTATGAACCCGGGAAACTCTTGTGGGATGCCACCTACTATTGGCGTATTGATGAGGTCAATAACGTCAATCCCGACAGTCCGTGGGTTGGCCCTGTCTGGAGCTTTACGACAGCCAACTTCCTTATCGTGGACGATTTTGAGGACTACGACATTGGCAACAACGAGATATGGTGGTCGTGGAAAGATGGGCTTGGCTATGCCGCTCATGGTAATGAACCTGCCTATCCTGGTAACGGGACCGGCTCAATGGTTGGCGACGAAACTACTGGTTCTTATTGTGAGGAAACTATCGTTCATGGAGGCAGCCAATCAATGCCTTTATTCTATGACAACAGCGTACTCAGGTATTCGGAGACGGAGAAGACGCTGACTTATCCGCGTGACTGGACTGAGAATGGTGTTAGCACGCTGACAATTTGGTTCAGGGGCATTTCGGATAATGCTGCCGAGATATTGTATGTTGCTCTCAATGGCAGTGCGGTCGTCTCTCATGATAATCCTAATGCAGCGCAAATAGATAAATGGACCCGATGGAATATCGACCTGCAAGCATTTGCAGACCAGGGCGTGAACCTTGCCAATGTCAATACGCTCGCCCTTGGGTTAGGCAATAAGAAAAATCCGCAGGCTGGAGGTTCAGGTACAATGTACTTTGATGATATTCGTCTGTATCCACCGCCGCCCGAACCGGCACAGTAAGCCGGGATTTGGCTGGCAATTAGAATTGACATTGATATAGCTGATTTGCATCAATTTGGGGCTTATACTGATTGATTCGGTATAGGCCCTTTTTAAGTTGATGCCGCCGCAGGCGGACATTCGACTTCGGCTGCTCCCTCGGCCCTTCGGCTACCCCGTCGATCCTTCGGCAAGCTCAGGGCAAGCTTTTGTTCGCTCAGGACTACGGCTCATTCAGGGCAGGTTTTTTTGCTCGGGACTTCACTGCGTTTCAATTTTCCAGAGATTTTGTCCATTTTTTTCAGCCGATGCGTTGGCTCGTTGGGCGGAGGTTTTCATAGGTTTGGTGGGGATGGTCAATGACATGTTGTGCCAGGTGGCTGTGGTTCGGCCGGGGGGCCAGTGATTCGTGTTGACTGGATGTTCGATACTCGATGTCCGAGCTTTCTGCTGGGTGGCTATTGACAGGGCAAAAATAACGGCTGCGTCGGATATTTCGGCGAAGTTAATATCTTTTTCCTCCCCCTGGTATAAAATCACATCCAGCCAGGCGCTGTTGCTGTCACGGCCGAGTTCGGTTTTGACAGGATAGTCGCCGAAGACGGCGTAGGGGATTTGGAAATCACAGGTTACCAGCCCGGCGGAAAAGCGGATTGGTTCGTGGGCCCCCGCTCCTTCGACCTTACTCAGGACAGGTTTTGCAGGGATGGGGAGCTTCAAATGATCTATTGCTCCTTCGAATTGCAGGCGGATGCGGAGGTCTTTGGCTTTTATGGTCGCATTTTTCAAACGGTCGAGTGAGATATGTGTGTCGCCGCGGTCGGTGGCGAAAACGACGGCGCCGAGGACATCGGATTTGTCCTGGACGGTAAAAATGCTCGCCGATGAGTAATCGTAGTCATCGTGCAGACAGCGCAGGCGCATAGCCACCGGGCCGGCGTCGGTCTTCCAATAGCCGAGCAGCGGGCGTCTCTGGTTCCAGAGGTCGCCGATGTTTACTGAGCCGAGCGTGTAATCAGGATGAAGGTATGTAGTGCCGATGATGTTGTGTTTATCCGGCGCGTTTCTGGCAAAAGTTTCAACTTCGAGGCGTGGGCTCGGCAGGTCTGTGAAATAACCGAAGAGGTCCGGGGGACATTCGGCGCCGATTCGGTGGGCGTCGAGGGACTCGAAAATTTCACTTTCGGGCAGGAAATTCATCTTGCCGTTCGTGGCTCTTTGAATGAAGGCGAGGGTGCTGTCGCGAAGGAGAGTCGCATAGCATCGGCTGTGTGGGCCAGCCCACTGGCGGCTCGGCGGGTGGAAGTGTCGGGCGAGGTGGTACCAGGCGAAACGGTTAAGCTTGCGCAGGAGTTTTTGTGAGGCGGGGTCCTTGACGTGCCGGAGCATTCGAGAGAGTTCCTTTATAGCGATGACCGTATACGTTGGGCTGTTGTACTCGCGGAACGAGCCTTGCTCGAAGGTATAATCGTAAAATCTTTTGAGGCGTTTTTTCCCGTAGTCGGTCATCTCATCGACGCCGAAGAGCTCTCCTGCTGTCAGTGTAACGTAAGTGCCCATAATGGCGATGTTGGTATAGCCCGGGCCGACGTTTCGGCGCTTGATGGAATATGCGGCGTGGATGATGGAATCCTTAACCTCGTGTTGTAGTTCATCATCGAGGCGGTTCATATGGTCGTGTGCGACCTGGAGCAGTTGAGTTCCGCAGAAATCTGCCCAGTTCCAGTCGGGCGGTGACATTTTTTCGAGAGGTTCTTCGGCGAACCACGACCATATTCCGTAGGTTCGGCTGTTGGGGTCCTGGTCCTGAAGCGAGATGACTTTGCGGAGGATGTCCTGTGCCCGCTTTAGCCGGGCCGGTTCGCCGCTGTCGAGCAGCGCCACGGCGTAGTTGAGCGAATCACGGGTCGGATGGACGTAGCCGCCTTTGAGAGTGGTGTGGTAGCCCGGAGAAGAAAAGGGCCGGCGAATCATTTTCTCAGCGAGGTCGTAACGGCCATCCTGTTTGCTCAGGGCCTTGAGGAATCCGGCTTTTTGCTTCTGCGATAGGAACAGATCCGCGGCGGAACAAATACCCGGCACACACAAGGCCAGCAGGTATATTATTGTTAATCTTAGTCGGAGGTGATTCATTGGTATCGCTCCTCTATCTGATTTTTGATTAGGGTAATAAGCTGAGCATTATAGTATCCGAATTGATTATGTAAATCCACTTGTTTTGATGAACATCGGTAGCGGATTTTCGCCCCAGTCATTGCGATGAGGTCCCCTTCATGCTTCCGCAAGAGAACAGGGGTCGAGACGGCAATCTCAAAAAGAAAGGTAGCTGTCTTCAAATAAAATGTACAAATATTATTTTCAAAAGGAAGTAGTGTTAAAAACATCTTATACGTAAAGCGCGTACGCGCTTTACGTATAACAATTATGAATTTCCAAGAAGCTGAATTCAAAACGAGCCAAAGAGTAGGCGGAAGGCAGGCCCGGTGAGATAAACTTCGTTATCTCACGGGGTAAAGCGTATCAGGTTTAACACGAAATTCGAATCACTAAATACTTAACATGCACGAATTAGAAAAATATGAAATTCGAAATGAGACACTTCACTGCGCTTTCATAATATTTACAAGTGCCTAATATCGTTTGCCAGATTTCTCCACTACGCCCCCGTGCTTTCTTGCCTGAACCCTCGTGCTTTCTTGCGAAAGCAAGAACGGGGGTAACGCAGGCACAGGTGTGAAAGCAAAAACGGGGGCTTCGGTCGAAATGACAACGGAATAGATTCCTGCTCCTTCGACCCATTCGACAAAGCTCCCGCCTTCGCCGAGGCTTCGGAGGGCAAGCAGGGCAGGCTCTTGCGTTCTGTAGGACTGGGGAACAATGGCCGGGGAAAAATAGTTTGTCCTTATCCTGCTATTGTAGTATAATAGCACAATCTTGCTATGTTTGTATATCGTATTGCTTATGTCGTACATCTTAATGCGTATGGTGGATAGTTCAAAGGAATATTACAGTGCCGTTGTCAAAACTACTTGGCAAAGAAAAGTTTGAGAGAATCGAGCGTATTTTTCGCAAACATTTCCAGCTTGGTCTGGAGACGGGGAATATCCAGGGCAAAGGAATAAAACAGATGTGCAGTGCAGATTGTGAACCGACGTTTTGCAGGATTGTTCGAAGCAGCAAGGCGGGCCTGCGCAGGTGTAATAAGGAGCGTCGGCGAAGCCTCAAGATAGCGATAGAGACCGGACAATCTTATATTTCGCTTTGCCATGCGGGCATAGTGTTAGTTTGTGTGCCGATTATGGATAAGGACAGGGCCCTTGGCGGGATATTTTTCGGCAAGTGCCTTTGGGAGCCCGTAACACAAATCCTAATCAACGATGTCGAGAAACGGTTAAATGGTATTCGTGTGAATAGAAAAAAACTGACGGCGATGATGCGCGAGCTGCCGTTTATCCAGGGCCGAAAAATCAACGAGGCGGCGCAGTTCCTCTTTGATCTGCTTTACGAAGTTGCCGCGTTCGACCCGCGGGTTATCAGATGGCGCCGTGAGCGTTCGGAACAGCAGTCGCAGATCGGCGAGTTTATCCAGGAAAGAAAAAAACTCGGCACGGAGTGGCATTATCCTCTGGAGAGTGAACGGGAGCTGATGGGTAAGGTCAAAATCGGCGACAGAACAGGTGCCAAGGAGATTCTGAATTCCATACTCGGGACGATATTGTTCAAGACTATCGGAGAGCTGGGAATCCTTAAAGCAAGGCTGCTGGAACTTCTGAGTATTCTGAGCCGGTCGGCCGTGGAAGGCGGAGTGAACGTCGATGTTATGCTTGAAAAGAATCTGACGTATGTAAACAAAGTGATGCAAATTAACAACCAGGAAGATTTGTGTGCGTGGATTAGTATGGCGTTGAACGAATTTATCGAGCTGGTTTATTCTTCGCAGGATGCCCGGAAGGTGAGCCAAATCAGGCCTGCCATAAATTACATCGACGCCAATTACAATAAGCCGATAACCCTTGCCGACGTGGCTAAGGCTTCGCATTTGAGCATATCGCGGCTGGCACATATATTCAAAGAGCAGATGGGCATCACTATTATAGATTATCTGACCAGTGTTCGGATAGAGCGGGCGAAACAATTATTGTTAGCGACGGACCAGAACTGCACGGAGATTTGCTTTGAGGTCGGCTATAATAATCAGAGCTATTTCACGCGAACTTTTAAGGGGCTTGTCGGGATGACGCCGCGGCACTTCAGAGTCAGGAATCAGCGAAAAGAAAAGATTTCCGCACCTTTATGAGAAACACGGACTAACACTGACTTGAACACGGACTAACACCGACTTAAACACTGACTTACACGGACTTGAACACTGACTTACACTGACTTTTGCTCTTGTAAGCAGTTTTTGAACAGGCAGGCATTCTTATCTTGACAGTTTGGTAGTGCTTATCATACTATCTGTGTTTGTTGGGAACGATATAAGGTGGTATCACTGAGTATTATAAATTTCTGGAACTGATATTTGTGGTAAAGCAAATTGCTATTTTGGGTTCAACGGGTTCGATAGGCAGAAATGCGCTGCGTGTAATCGATGCGCTTGGGCCGGAGTACCAGGTTGTTGCGCTGAGTGCTCACAGTAATGTTGAACTGTTGGCTGAGCAGGCCAGGCGATATAAGCCTAAATTTGTTGCTGTTACAAACTCTGACTATGTAGCACAGCTTCGCGAATTTCTCGGGGGACTGGAAGTCGAGATTTTGGCGGGGCCGGATGGCTTGACAGAGATTGCGAAACTTGAAGAGGTTGATATCGTTCTTACGGCGGTTGTCGGTGCGGCTGGTCTGCCTGCGGTTCTTGCGGCAGCTAAGTGTGGTAAGCAGCTTGCTATCGCGAACAAAGAGCCGCTTGTTGTTGCAGGACAACTGCTGGTGAGCGAGGCAAAGAAAAACGGCGGCACAATTTTGCCGGTGGACAGTGAGCATTCGGCGATTTTTCAGGCTATGCAGTCGGGCACTCGCGAAGAAGTTAATAAAATTATTCTGACTGCTTCGGGCGGGCCTTTTAAAGGAGCAGCCGTTGAGGACATACAAGACGTAACGTTGGAGCAGGCGCTTGCACATCCTGTTTGGGATATGGGGCCGAAAATCACCGTTGACTCGGCAACTATGATGAACAAGGCGTTTGAAATTATCGAGGGCCACTGGCTTTTTGATATGCCGGTCGATAAAATAGAGGTTCTGATTCATCCCGAGTCAATAGTTCACTCTCTTGTAGAATTTATTGACGGCTCGGTGATAGCGCAGCTCGGTGAGCCGGATATGTGTCTTCCGATACAATATGCTTTGACGTATCCGCAGCGTGTTGAAGGTATTGCCAGGCGTCTTCGGCTGGAGGAGATAGGTAAACTTACGTTTGAGAAGCCTGATTTTGCGATGTTTCGTGCGCTGCCGTTGGCTTATGAGGTTGCGCGAACGGGCGGGGCGGCAGCGGCCGTTTTCAACGCTGCGAACGAGGCGGCGGTCGAGGAGTTCTTGGCGGGGGGGATTGAATTTGTTAATATAATTGAGCTTATCGAACATTGCCTGAATAAGCATGATGTTAATACCAGCGCGTCCCTCGAAGAGCTGTTCGAGGCGGACGCATGGGCCAGGGAAGAAGTTAGAGCTAAAGTGCGCAAGGGCATAAGAGCATAAGTGCACAAGTGTATAAGAGCGTTCACTAAACTTGGAGATTATTGAATGTCGGAACTGAAAGATTTATTTAATAAGCATTTTCGTGTGGTTTTGTTTGTTGTTGTTGCATTTGTGGCGGTTGTTTATTTAATTGCCCAAAATATCAATACTTTCGGCAACATACTGCTGACCATGCTCGGCTTTGGTTCGGTTGTTCTGGTTCACGAGTTCGGACATTTCGTTGTTGCCAAATTGTCCGACATAAAGGTTGAAGCATTTTCAATCTTTATGCCGCCGACTGTGTTTGGTGTTCAGAGGACCGAAAATGGTTTTAGGTTTCGGATACTGCCGAAGATATTCGCCAAAGAAGGCGATGAGTCCGGCGAAGGTGGGTTGAGTTTTACAGTCGGCGGCAAGGGCAAGGCCAGCGAAACGGAATATCGGCTGGGTCTTATTCCGTTTGGTGGTTTTGTTAAAATGTTAGGCCAGGAGGACACCGGGCCGGTTAAGACCAGCGATGACCCCCGTTCGTATGCGAATAAGCCGGCAGGTACTCGTGCGGCGGTTTTAGCAGCGGGGGTTGTTTTTAACGTTATCAGCGCCGTTATTATCTTTATGATAGTCTTCCTTGTCGGCATAAATCTGACACCTGCTGTGGTCGGGGGGGTGATTCCGGATTCACCGGCTGCGCGTGCGGGCCTCAAGGCCGGTGACGAAATAATCGAGGTTGAAGGCAAGAAGGACGACCTTGATTTTAGCAATATCGGGATAGCGGCGGCTTTGTCCGGCAGAGATGAAAAGGTTCCGCTGAGAGTGAGACACGCGGACGGCTCTGAAGAAGATTTGACACTTGTGGCCGAGCAACTGCCCGGCGAGCCGCTAAAAGCTTTTGGTGTCTTTATGCCAATGAGTCTGACCATCGGAAGGCTTTCCGAAGATGACGCTAACGACCTGTATTCGAAAACCGGCTTGCTTGCCGGGGATAAAATTAAGTCTGCTAATGGCAAGGATGTTTATAGTTCCTGGGAGCTGGGTGAAGTGATTCGCAATGCTCTTACGCCGGTAGTAACATTAGAGGTTGAGCGAATCGGCGAGGTGGAAGAAGTTGAATTAGTTAGAACGCAAATTCGTTTGAATTGGCGCATTACCAACAAAGAGAATATCGAGTCCGAGTACGAGCTAAGCCATATTTACTCTATGGTTCCGCGCATGCGTATAATCAATGTCTCAGAAGAGTATGCGCCAAAGGCCGATGACGGGGTTTCATTACGGCCTGATGATGTTATTCTTGCGATTGGTGATGTCGAGAATCCTACTTATACGCAGATGCGCGAGGTTGTTGAGGAGCACGAAGATAAAGAACTTCCGGTCAGGATTCTGCGTGCCAATAGCGACGGCACAGAAGAGGCTCTTACTGTCACAGTCAAGCCTAAGAGGCAGGCTGATGAGGACAAGGTTGCTATCGGGGTCTTCCTGGCACTGGATGAGAAGCATCCGGTTGTTGCCAAAACTATCGATGCTGAAGGCGGGCCGGAAAGGCTGGCAATTCCAAGCGGCGCTGCGATAACTGTAGTTGATGGGACGCTGGTATCGAGCTTTTACGATGTAATCAGGGAAATTAGAAAATACAGCGGCCAGCGAATCTCGATAGAATATCGGCTCAATGAGGAAATAGCAGGTAGCGTTGTGTTAAATGTGGAGACAAACGAAGAATCCGTCACTGTTAAATCAGCTTTTACTGAAATTGAATTTATTCCATTTGAGAAACTGGAAAGGCTTTACAAGGCCAGCGGCCCCATTGATGCGGTCGTGATGGGATACAGAAGAACCGTCATGTTTGTTGCTCAAACCTACATAACATTAAAGCGTCTGATTGGGGGACTTGTCAGTCCCAAGAATCTTATGGGGCCGGTGGGTATTATCACGTTCAGCTATCGTATTGTTGCCGAGCAGCCGTTGGTTTACTACGTCTATTTTCTCGGCCTTATAAGCGCGGTAATTGCGGTGTTTAACTTTTTGCCTTTGCCGCCCCTTGACGGAGGACTGGTTGTGATTTTGTTTGTTGAGAAAATCAAGGGTTCGGCGCTGAGCGAACGTGTGCAGGGAGTTATAGCTTATGCCGGCTGGGCGCTTATAGGAACACTTATTTTATACGTAACGTTTAACGATATTGTCAGGAGTTTCTTTAGTTGAATGTTACGGATTATGGATGGACGTTCCTGCTGATTGAAGAAGGAATTTGAAGATATTGGAAATGCTGCCGGAAAAATTATCTTCGGAGGGATATCACGAGGCTATATTCAGTGCTCTGAAAGAACAGGACAGCCGGGTTTATGAGTTAATAATAAAAGAGTACGAAAGGCTGCAAAACACGCTTCAACTTGTCGCTGCGGCGAACCAGTGCTCGAGGGCGGTTTTGGCGGCCCTTGGCTCTGTCGTTCAGAATAAGACGAGCGAGGGTTTTCCCGGGGCCAGATGTCACGGGGGCTGCGAGATTGTTGACGAGGTGGAAAGACTGGCCGAGGCCCGAGCGAAAGAAGCCTTCGGTGCCCAATATGCAAATGTCCAGGCGCATTCCGGCAGCCAGGCCAACCAAATCGTCCTTACCGCGATATTGGACAAAGGCGATACAATATTAAGCCTTGGAGTGGACCAGGGGGGACATCCATCACACGGGGGGCCGGGGTCGCTCACAGAGAAGTTCTTCAAGATAGAAAACTATTTTGTGGATAAAACAAGTTTTCTTCTGGACTATGATGCTATCAGAGAGCAAGCAGTCAAAGTCAGGCCCAAGCTGATTATGTGTGGTGCCAGTGCTTACGTTAGAACGATAGATTTTGAGAGATTCAGAGAGATTGCGGACAGCGTCGGGGCGTATCTTTTGGCGGATATCTCACATATTGCGGGACTGGTGATAGCCGGTGCACATCCATCTTGTGTAGATTGTGCGCATTTTACAACGACAAGCACGTACAAGGCGGGCGGCCCGAGGGGCGGCCTAATATTGATGGGCAAGGACTATGATTTGCAAACAAAGGCCTCGGGCAGGGACATGCCGTTATGGAAACATGTTCAGGACGCGACGTTTCCGGGCGTACAGGGAACGCCTTATTTTAATAATATAGCGGCAAAAGCAGTTTTCTTTAAGGAAACACTTTGCGATGAATACAAAGTCAGACAATTCAAAATCATAGAAAATGCAAAAAGACTGGCAAGTAATTTGTCGGATTTGGGATATGATGTGCTGACGAAGGGGACAGACAACCATATGGTTCTGATAAGTACGGAGAATTTTAGAGAGGCTTTGACGGGCGCTATAGCACAAAGATGCCTCGAAGATTGTGGTATAGTAGTCGATGCGATGAAGCTGCCTTACAATAAGAAGCCGGCTTTAAGTACCAGCGGTATCAGATTGGGCACGCCTATTGTTACAAAAAATGGGATGGGGGGTAAAGAGATGGACAGGGCATCTGAGCTAATTGATGCGGTATTGAAGAAGGTAAAAATAATAAGCGACAGGGAATATGAGATAGATGAATCCCTGATGAACGAGGTAAGAGACAAAGTGAAGCAGCTGTGCAGCAGGTTCCCTATGCGTTAGGGAGAAAAAACCCCGGTAAAACCGGGGGCTAAATATTCGTTTTTTTTGTAGTTAAAGCCCAGAAGATTTGATATATTGTGCCGATAACAGCCATAAAGACTAATGCGGAGAACAATATCATTGACATCAGCAGCGCCTGTGGTTTCGCCACACCGTAGATTGCAAGAAATCCCACCAGTGTCACCTCTCTGACGCCGAGATTGGCCAGCGATATTGGCAATCTTCCTAACACATATACGACTACACACAACCACACGAGCACCGCTACAGGTGCGGTTACATTTGCGGCTCGGGCCGAAAGGATATAAGTAATAACCCCACCAATGAGTGTATCGATTATTGTAATTAAACCAATTTTCAGGTGAAATCCAACCCCGGCGGATTGAAAGGTCGCAATCTGGTTTAGTATCTCCCAGCCTTTTTGGCGTATTTTTGCAGGCAAAGGTCTTAGCAGAAACCCAATACCTTTGATGATTTTGCCGCCGGTCCGGCTGTTCAACAACAGCAAGGAAAAAAGGATTATAGCGGCCAGTAATATTCCGCAAACGGCAGGCAATAGCCATTGATTCTCTGTATTAGCCCTTGGATTGGTAATCATTAACGCAGCAAGTCCGAATACCATCATGATGAGCGTTGCTGATAGTTGATTGTATAGCATACTACTAAGAACGTTGCTTCCCTTTCCGGTGCCCTTTTTGAGAATATACCACTTTACACCCGTGCTCAGCACACCTGGTAAAATCATACTGTAAAGGCAGGTAACAGCCGTTGCACCGAATATTGTGGCAGCGGCAACGTCGCATCTTTGTTTTTTCAAGATGAGCCGCATCTTCATTGACCGAATCCAGAAAAGTATTACGGTCAGCGCCCAAACGGCTATCAGGAAGTGCCACCTTGCCGTTTTTATAGTTTGCCGGAATTGCTCAAGGTCAATTTGTCTAAAGACCCAGAGCAGCAATCCGGTCGTGATTAGAATCCTGATAAGGAGTTTGGCTAATTGTTTAGTGCCGGTAGTCATATCCTGTTTTTGGATTAGCCGGGCTTTTCGGCGAGAATCAGCACCTTTCTCAAAAAGGTCAGTTGTATTTTGTAGAGCTTGTAAAAGACTTTATTATCCGCAAACATCGCATTAAGAATTCCAAAAGGCAAGCGGGAAATTAAAACTGTGACGAGAAAACACACGAATCCCGTCAACGGGCCGCTTAGATAGCAGCTCTTTACATTCTTAAATCCGGCATTGAGCAAAAGCTGTTGGAGTCTGCGCCGGGTTGTTACGTAATTATGGGAAAAATCGCAATTGAAGAAATTATGCCGCCAGTTCAAATAATCCGGCGAACATATTACGAGCGTTCCTTTCGGCTTTAGTATTTGGTTTATCTGCCGGGTTATCTGCAAAGCATCCTGCATACTGTTCATATGCTCCATAACGTTAATCATCACCACGGCATCAAAACTTTTGTCAATTTCAGGCAGCGGCGGGACCATTGCGCGAATGACATTGGCTCCTCTTTTCTCAAGAGATGCCGCCATTTGTTCGTTAGGCTCGACGGCACAATATTCGATATCTTTCTCAAGACAAATATCGGCAAAAACTCCCCGGCCGGGGCCTATCTCTAAAATGCTATCGACGGAAGCAATTTCAGCATATCTGAAGATTCTCCTGGATAAGGTTTTGACCAGTCCCGTCCCCATTTTTGTAGGTTTGTCCTCTTGGCCGAAATGGTCGAAAAAAGCATTCGGTTCCTTATTTTGATTTGCCATAACACACTTCCTTTATCTCGGGGGAAGAATCTTTACAGGTTTCGCTGGAAAAAACGATTATAGTTTTCTCGCTATTATCAGCCGCTCATCTGCACACTTATCTTTATATTCGTTATATACATCAACGTTGTAATAATTTTTGTAAAGCAAATAATCTTCCTTCAAGACTATTTCGAGACCTTCGGCGATTAAAAGCTGCTCAATCTTATCCCATTCTATGTGGTCGTCCGGCCAAACATGAATGTCGCCTTCCCTTTTGTATCGGGGATTTATAATTAGTCTGAATATGTGTTTATAACCCTTTACGTCAAATAACAGGTGAAGATAACGTTTGAAATTTATTACCGGCCCGGCTTTTCTTAAAAACTCGATGTACTCTTTCGGCCTTTTGTAGTATGACTCGTTGACCTCATGGTCGATATAAATCACACCACCCGGTCTTAGCACTCTGCACATTTCCTTTACTATGTGCAGATAATCAGGCACGTGATGCAATACCGAATAGGTTGCCACCAAATCGAACCGGTCGCTTTCCACATTAGACAAATCCCTTCCATTAATCTTCAAGACTTTTGATATGCCGGTTTGAGAAAAATTGCGTTCAATCAAAGCCAAAAAGCCTTCTGAAATATCCGCCGAGACGGTCTCAATACCAGACTCTATCAAATGCCTGGTAAGGTTACCGGAGCCGCATCCATAATCAAGGGCGGTGAGTCCGTCGCGGTCGGATAAATTTGTCCTCACCGCCTTTATTGCCGTACTCAAAGCTTTACCCAATCGTTCCTGCTCGATGGGATTGAATATTTCCTTGTGCAGATGCTCGTATTGGCTGGGTTCGGCCCTTGGAGGTTCTCTGCTGATTCTGTCGTTGACTTTTCTTATGGACATAATTTCTCGTATATGCTTGTTATTTGTTTTAGCTGCTCACGGCCGTCGAATTTGCGCGAGAAAGCTTCGGCATTTTCCACCAGACTTTCCCGCAAAGAGCTATCCTGGACCAGCGAGTTAACAGCCTCGGCGATATTTTCAGCGCTCAGCTTGTCTAACAAAACTCCCGTCTTGTTATGTTGCACTACTTCAACCAAACCCCCAGCCGGTGAGGCAATAACAGGTATTTTCATCCGCATAAATTCGATTGCAGTGATGCCGAATGCCTCGCGCCTGCTTGGAACAACGGCGATATCGAGGACACTTATAACTTCTGCCGGTTTTTTACATAATCCGGTAAAGATAATTTTTTCTTTCAGTCCTAATCGAAGAACCAGCCGTTCAAGCTGCTTTCTTTGTGTTCCTTCACCGACAATAACAAAACAGTACCGCTGGTCTTTTTTACATAGTATCGCTGCGGCATTGATGAGTAAATCCGTCCCCTTGCAACGGTCAAGCCGGCCCACAAATCCGACGACTATTTTATTTTCAGCGATTCCAAGTGTGTCCCTGGTCTTGTGCCGGTCATAAAGCGTGTGGTCAAAGCGGGCGAAGTCAACAAAATTACTTACTATGTGAATGGACTGTTCCGCGAGTCCGGCTGTTTGTTTTAAGGCCGCCATTGTTGCCTGTGAATTGGCAATCGCAATCGATGCTTTTGGTGCTAACAGCTTCAGAAAAAACCGGTAGATAAAACCCGTACCGCGGCGAAAGATTGGGCCGTGCTCGTGAATAATGATTTTCGCATCACAGAGAAAACCGGCAAGCAGACAGCTTATTATCGATTTCTGCAGGTGAGCGTGCATGATGTCTATCTTGTATTCTCTGCAGAGCCTCGCAATCGCCAAGAAGGCAAAGGGATTATACTTGTGGTATGTTAAGCTGATGAGCGTGGTTTTGATTGGCATAGCTTTGGGGTTTGTCCTAAGTGCGCAGACGAGAGTTTCGATGTGCTCGCTGTTGAGCTTTTCGGCTATATTTTTAACAACAACCGGTGCTCCACCATAGCCAAGATGGTCTATTACATGTAAGACCCTTATTTTCATTTTATTCTTTCGTATAAGCTTAGATATTTCTCGGCAGTGCTGCTCCAGGTGAACCGCTCGGCCTGCCTTCTTGCAGCGAGGGACATCTGTTTGTAAGTCTGCCGGTCGTCGGCTATTTTTCTTACCGCTCTGGCAATATCCTCGGCGTTTGCATATTCTACGACAAGGCCGTTGTTGTCTATTAATTCCTCCACACCTTCGCAGCGGGTGGTAACTATCGGCAGGCCGGAGGCCATCGCCTCGAGCATTGCGTTGCTCATCCCTTCCTGCATGCTGGCACTTATAAAGATATCATTCTGTCGGTAAACTTGCGGCATATCTTCAGAGTCGATTCTGCCTGTGAGCTCGATAATGTTACCGAGGTTTTTTTCCGATACGATTTGTTTTAATTTCTGCTGCATTTGTCCGCCGCCAACTATTTTGAAATGGACCTCACAGCCGTCCCTGTGCATAATCTCGATAGCTTCTATCAGGATTTCCACTCGTTTGGTAACGGACAGTCGGCCAACAGTCAGAAGTCTAAATATCTGTGGTTCTTGGGTATTCTCGGCAGGGCTAAAACGCTCCAGTTCAACGCCATTTGGAATGACCTCAATGGCCACCGATGGCAGAAACTTCAGGGCACGGTTCTTCAAACCCTCGCTGGGTGTTACTAAAGCAGCAGCTTTTTTCCAGATGGCGTCAAATACCGGGCCGAGAATTTTGTAATCAAGCTTAAACCTTGCGTGCTCTCCGGGCACATCCGAACCCCGCAGTGAGATTATGTACGGCAGCTTATCGGCGGTTCGATAACAGAGCCAGCCGGTCGGGAAGCCGAAAAATGCGTGGGCTAAATCATAATCATTTTCTCGCAGCAGTTTGCGGTAGTGAAATTTGGCTTTGAAGAGCCACTCTATTACCTCTATCTTACGCCAGAAATGCAGTTGCTTTTTGTGGAGACCGACTTTGTAAATAGTGATATTGTCTGCAAATCTTTCTTTGAAGAAGCCCGGCTTTGGAGCTGACGTTAAGACATCGACCTTCAAATCGCTGCTGCCGGCGTATTGCTGTAGGATACACCGGTGGGCATTAGCCGCCCCACCTCCAATCGGCGGATACTCATAATTGAGCATTAGTATTTTCATTACCTACCTTGTTTTGTTAAAAAAATCCGGTTCCAAACCATCCCCAAGCTCGTCCCGCACCAATTAAGCTTCCTGCTTCGGCGAAGCACTTCGCAGAGACGAGTAGGCTCACGCCTAATTGGTGCAGGGCTCGCTTGAGGCTGCCACCCGATGGGCTGATGGCCTAAAGCCAATCCTGCTTTCGCTAATAGCTGTTTATTTGTTCGGCATTTTTTTAGCGACGACGTACAAATTTGTTTGCAGGGAAAGAGGCAGACGTCGAAAATTTATATGTTTAAAGATATTGCTTATCGGCCCCAGTTTTTTCCTTAACTTGTTCAGGGTGAATTCGTTGACAGGATTCATCTTAACGAATTGAATTTCGAATCCGTGTTTGGACAATCGGCGTTTTAACCGGCCGGGCGTATGCAGAGAAGGATGTGTCCGCCGCCACTTCAAAGATTTATGATACAGCGTTTCAAAAATTGCGCTGCTGTATTTGTTTGGCGTCTGAAAGAGGTAATAACCACCATCGCGAAGGACACGACAGACTTCACTTATGTGTTTATCCACCTGGGTAATATGCTCGAATAAATCGAAGCTCAACACTACATCGAATGTCTGGTCTTCAAACTGCAATATTTCGGCCGGCTGTACCTGAAGTTTAATATCGCCGTATTTTTTCAATCCGTAAGCAATCGCTTCGCGTGATATGTCAGTACCTGTGATATCGTATCCCTCTTTGTTCAGCTCAAAGACTATACTTCCGATGCCGCAGCCTATTTCTAAAATTCTGACATTTGGCTTGAGCAGATTAGTCTCTGTGATAAATTCCAGGTTCGTCCGAAGGTTGCCGCGTTGTTCTTTACCCGCCGCAAGTTCCTTTCGCCAGCCTTTATCGTAGAGTTCCTGCTGCTTTTTGAGTTCCTCATCAATCATCCTTTTTACTCTTTTTCGCCGCTGAGCTGCGGATTAGGTTTTTGCTTGCGCTGGAAAAGAACATGCGGGTTGACGAACGTCCGAACGATTGTGTAATTTTTCATAACGAATTCTCTGAACGGCTTCATCGCCTCGTATCGAAGTGCCTCGTTGGGCTCGATTTTCTCACGCAACAATTTTGCATACATCTCATCATACTGGCCAGCAATCTGTTCATTTGCAGGCAGAAATCCCTTCTGAGTTCGAGGCCATAATTCCAGCGGCGGTCTGTCCCACGGGAAGTGGTCCTTGCGGCTGTCAACAATAAACTTCGGCGGGTCCTTCTCGAACGCATCTAATATCTCATCGATTCTTTCAGAAAGCACTTCTGGAGACAGGGTATGCATCGTTCCTTCAAATGCTTTCGGTGCCGGACTTAATCTCTGAGCCGCAACATAAATTCCCGGTACCCAGCCCCAGACGTAGATTTTATCTTTCGGTGTGGAATTGTTTCGTATGTGCTCACCAATGAGCATCCAGGAATATTTTGGTTGCTGGGAAATTTCATTCATCTTCTGTGCGTAACCGTTATCTTTTTTCGGATTACCCGTGGCACGATCGCGGTAAATTGCTCCTGTATGAGGGCTCTTTTTGATGCCGAAGAATATATGCCACGACATAATTATCATCAGCAGTAAGCCGACGAGTCCTGTTATCATCCACTTGGTTTTGTAGGCGGTACTCTTTACTTTGTTATGGTAAATTGCTATCAGGTATCCGCCCAACATTGCGGCAGAGGCGTTCAACGGCAGATAATATTGTTCATACGAACGCGGACTGCCCCAAACGAAAAACATGTCCAGCAGCCACCACACCGCAAACAGCAAGACAAACTTCTCGTAGGCCTTTACGTTCTCGGGGCGCAATTTGCCCGTTCGGCGCAGAATCATTCTGATTAGCCTGGCCACTATCGACCCGACTGCCAGCGCGATTGGCAAC
>JBGVTO010000053.1:0-8646 GCA_041862635.1 Phycisphaerae bacterium
GATGGTGCCGGCTTAATCATGCAGATGCAAAAACAGGTCGAGAACTTCGGCGCCGAGATAAAGACCGGCTGCGAAGCGACCAGCTTAGAGAAGCTGCAGGATGGCAATATCGCTGTTCGATGCGACAAGGATAAATACACCACAAGAGCCGTTATCCTGGCATTGGGTAGCGACTATCGCAAACTCGGTATCCCCGGCGAAGAAGAATTCCGCCAGGCCGGCGCAGGTGTCAGCTATTGTGGTACATGTGATGCACCGTTTTTTAAGGGTAAGCAGGTCGTCGCTGTCGGCGGAGGCAATACCGCCGTCCAGGAAGCCCTGCACCTGACTAAATTCGCAGAAAAGGTAACAATGATACACCGAAGGGACGAGTTCAGGGCGGCCAAAGTCCTGGTTGAGGAGCTTCTTGAAAAAGCCAACGAGCCGAATTCAAATCTGATTATCAAGTATGACACTATAGCAACCGCTATTCAGGGTGAAGGCAAGGTCCAGTCTGTCAGGCTCAAAAATGTCAAAACCAATAAAGAAGAAGACTATCCCTGCGACGGCGTATTCATCTTTATCGGTATGGTACCGAACACCGGCTTCTTAAAAGGCTTTGTGGAGCTGACCGACAATGGATTCATCAAGTGCGACTGCGCATATCTGCGAACAAGTGTGCCGGGCGTCTTCGTGGCCGGTGATTGCAGAATCGGGGCGGCTATGCAGTTAGCCACAGCAGTAGGCGACGGCGTCGTCGCCGCTATGATGCTCAAGCAGTATTTCAGAGACCCGAAATGGTGGTCCGAGCCGGTCAGCGACCTGCTCGGGCCCGGAGGATGGTAGTATAAATTCTAAATCCGAATATCTAAATCCGAAACAATATCAATATTCAAATGTCCAAATGACCAAAACATTTTGAATTTCGGATTTTTGTCATTTAAATTTGTTTCGTATTTCGAATTTTGTGCTTCGGATTTCCATAACCAAATTCCATATATATCGTACAAATACTTTTCTATTGACGCCCGCGAGTTATTCAGGTATTATGGCAACCGGATTACCCGGTGCTGTAGCCGGGGGGTAGATTACTGCAAAATCCCGGCAGAAAGGATAAAATAATATGGCTGGTAATGTAATTGAGTTAACTGATGCTACTTTTGACCAGACTGTTCATAGTTCGGATGTGCCGGTGCTGGTGGATTTCTGGGCACCCTGGTGCGGACCCTGCAAGATGATAGCTCCTATTATCAAGGAAATCGCAGACGAATACGCAGACAAGGCCAAAATCTGCAAGCTAAACACCGATGACGCTCGCGACAGTGCCATGGAGTTCGGCATCAACGCGATACCGACCCTCATTCTATTCAAGGACGGCCAGGTGCAAAAAAAATGGGTCGGCTTAACCAGCAAGAAAGACCTCGCCACCGCAATCGACGAGCTGCTCTAACCAAACACTACTTACATTTATTCATATCATGGCAGAGATTCTCTATAAATCAATGAATAGAAGAAGTCTCATTAAAACAGGTTTAACTGCTGTCGGAGCCTTGGCTGCTATCGTTACAGGCTGCAGCCCGGGCTTAAGGAAAAGTGAACAAAAGCCTGCCCGATGGGCACTTTTAGCCGACACGCACATACCGGAGGATTTTAACAACAATTATCGAGGATTCTATCCTTATCAAAATTTTAAAAAAGTCATTCCCGATATTGTCTCTGCTTCGCCGGATGGAGTAGCCATTGCCGGTGACTTAGCCCGGCTGACCGGCCAATTGGGCGATTACGACAATCTCAAAAAACTGCTCAATCCAATTGCTGAAAAAAGACCTGTCTTTATGGCGCTTGGCAACCACGATAACAGGGACAACTTTGTTAAAGTTTTTGATGAAATCCCCAGAGAAAAACAACACGTTAAAGGTAAGCACATTGTAGTGGTTAACAATCCAACCACCCGTTTGATTATTTTGGACTCACTCTTCTACGTCAATAAAGTGCCGGGTTTATTAGGAAAAACGCAAAGGCAGTGGCTTGAAAATTATTTGGAAGAATGCGACGTCACTCCCACAATTCTTTGCTTCCACCATACTCTGACAGACAGCGACGACGCCCTGCTGGACGTGCCGCGGCTTTTTTCTACTATTAAGCCGATTCGCAAAGTTAAGGCTATAGTGTACGGCCACTCTCACGAATATAAATTCTCTGAATTCGAAGGGATTCATCTTATCAACCTCCCGGCGGTGGGGTATAACTTCAGCGACGCCGAGCCAATCGGCTGGGTGGAAGCGAATCTGACCGCCAAAGGTGGTGATTTTACACTGCACGCTATAGCTGGGGATAAGAACAAGGACGGAAGTGTAACAAAACTGACCTGGCGGACATAAGAACCCATAAAAAACAATCCTTGCAATTCACCACGTTAGAAATTTTCTCTTTGTCGGACAATATTATTGCTTGTGATGGAATTTCTAACGGAGTAAACTACTCTTTTCTGATATATAACGTAGGGGCAGGCCCGTGTGCCTGCCCAGGGCAACCAGATTGGGTTGCCCCTACAGTCGCAATCGAAAAGGTAAAGAACAGGACGAACTCTTGATGCAATCTCCTGCACGGATGCAAACAGACCTCAAACCCGGCAAAACGCGTCTGGCACCTGTCAAACGCGAGTCCAAACTCGACAGCTATTGTAAAAAACAATGGGTAATCCGGCCCCCGGATCCGCCAGGGGCGGACTCTGCACAACTTGCCAAATCGCTGAAGGTTTCGCCTCTTTTAGCACAGGTTTTAATTAATCGCGGAATAACTGACGCCCAGACCGGTTCTGTTTTCCTGAGGCCCAAACTGACACAGCTTATCGACCCTGCTCAAATGCCGGGAATTGAGCCGGCGGTTCAAAGATTAAAGCAGGCCATTACAAACAGGGAAAAAATCACCGTCTATGGCGACTACGACGTGGACGGCATTACGGGAGTCGCAATTCTCTGGCAGGTCCTGAAGCTGCTTGGCGCCAATGTTGATTATTATATACCTCATCGAATCGACGAAGGCTACGGCCTGAATGCCGAAGCTGTCCAGACACTGGCAAAATCCGGCACCAAAGTTCTGGTTACCGTCGATTGCGGCGTTACAGCATACAGCTCCGCCGAGCTCGCCGGGCAATTGGACCTTGATTTGATAATAACCGACCATCACGAAGTATGTCCGCCGGGTGCCGCGTTCGCAGCGAGCGGGGCCGAGCCTGGTTCACGCTCTGCAGCGACCCTTCCCAAAGCGGTCGCTCTCGTGCATCCTGCCCTAAAAAAATCCTATCCAAACCAGGACTCAGCCGGCGCTATGGTCGCCTTTAAGCTGGCCTGGGCCATCGCCAATGAATTCAATTCAGGCCGAAAGCTCGAACCGAGATTACGCGAATTTATGCTCAACGCAACGAGCTTAGCGGCAATGGGGACCATCGCTGATATCGTTGACCTGCGAGGAGAAAACAGGGTGCTGACAAGCTTCGGACTAAAGGCACTGCCGGAGTGCAGGCTTTCCGGCATACAGGCCCTGATTGAGTCAGCCGGCCTGACCGGGCATCGGCTCGATAGTTTCCACATCGGCTTTCGCCTTGCACCAATGCTCAATGCGGCAGGGCGGTTGGGACACGCGCGATTAGCTGTGGAGCTGCTGACATCCGAGAAGCCGATTCGCTCGATGCAAATAGCTGAATATCTCAAAGAGCAAAACAACCAGCGCCAGCAATATGAACGAAAGATATTCAAGCAGGCCTGCGAAATGATAGTTGAGCGAAACCTTCACCACCCCGACCGCAAAAGCATCGTCCTGGCGAACGAAAACTGGCACACCGGCGTAATAGGCATTGTCGCATCGAGAATAGTGGACAAATTCTATCGCCCGACGATTATGATTAACGCCGGCGCTGCCGAAAACGGCGTCGCTCAGGGTTCCGGCCGCTCAATCCACGGTTTTTGTTTGCTGAGCGCAATCAAGGCCTGCTCGCAGCACTTAGTCAGCTTCGGCGGCCATAAAATGGCTGCCGGCGTAACTATCGAAATAGAAAAAATAGACCGGTTCGCAGCCGAATTCGAAGTCTATGCAAAAGAAAACCTGAACGAAAGCGATGTCACCGCCAAACTTCACATCGACGCGGTTGCTCCATTATCTGAGTTTCGAACAGAGATGGTTAGCGAGCTGCAAATGCTCGGCCCCTTTGGAGAAGGTAATCCCAAACCGATTTTCGCCACGAAAGGCGTCCGTCTGGCCAGTCCGCCAAGAAGAGTCGGCTCGGGACGTGAGCATCTTCAGCTTGTGATAACCGACAATACAAATGCCGTGCGCTGTATCGGCTTTAGGTTCGGAAAATTGGAAAAGAAGCTGCTCGAGCACGAATTCTTCAACGTCGCCTATCAGCCGCAGCTCAATACATATAACGCAAACACCAATGTCGAATTCGTCCTCGCCGACATCCAGTTTGAATAAGAAGCGTGAATCGTGACCCGTGCTTCGATTTTCGGTTTTATCTTTTTAACCCGTAATGCGCAACCCACGACTACTTTTCCGTGTTGACTATCACCTTGTCAATCTTGAACTGCCCCATCGTGTTGATCAGGTTGAGAAAGTCCTCGGGATTTCCGTTGCCCACAGCCAAGGTAATATGTCCGGCATCAAAGCCGCCCCTGCCAGTACCCCTGAAGGCCGCATCAAGACCAACCCACTTATCGCCGAGATAGACCTGCACCCAGGCGTGACCGCCGAACCCGTTCCGAAAAGTACTCCACTGAGACACGTAGGCCAAGCCCGTAACCACCTGGGCCGGAATCCCGACAGCCCGGCACAGCGCCGCAGTCAATACGGCGTGTTCGCTGCAGTCGCCCTCTCGGCTGGCCGCAACCTCAGCCGCCGAGGCATAGCCGACCGACAAGCTCTTGTCTGTAACGTAATCCGCCACGAACGCCTCAATCCTGCGTGCAGCTTCGGCTGCGTCACTGGTATCGCCGACCGCCCGCCGGGCAAGGTCGATTATCACTTTTTGGTTGCTCTCGACATACCTTGTCGGCTCAAGGGCCTCAAGAACAGCCGTGTCGGTGCCTTTGTAAGGAAACCTCACCCCAGCCGGTGCGGCAACTGGCTCGACCGTCAGGATTATCGTGCCGCTACTAAGTTTT
The DNA here is from genome assembly GCA_041862635.1 of Phycisphaerae bacterium. Classification (GTDB taxonomy): domain Bacteria; phylum Planctomycetota; class Phycisphaerae; order Sedimentisphaerales; family Anaerobacaceae; genus NIOZ-UU13. The sequence continues at coordinate 5,142 of JBGVTO010000053.1, forward strand.
TCAATTTTTTGATTATCGTTGGACGGAATCTTCAAATCGACCTCATCTGTCACAGGGCTTAAGTAATAAGTAATTGACCGGGCTGAACCGACATCACTCAAAGGCTCAGGGCTGGCCATAAACATCTTGTCCACCACTTCAAGGACATCGATTTGGCCGAGTGCGAATTCTTTCGTGCAGGCGACTTGCTCAACAGTCATCCCCATCACAGGCGTAATGCTTTTTTGAAGCAGAAGGTTATCATCATAATATTCAGTGCTTATGAGTGAGCCAATCTGCGCCGAACTTACATTGCTCTGAACCTCAGTCAACGCAACGACACGGCCAAGCAGGTCAACGTTCTGTTTTGAGCCAACCTTTACCTCGACATCAACAACCAGCATCATACTCGGGTCAAACAATTTTGCGGTGTACGTGGTTCCTTCTGCAAGGCCATATTTCAAAAGCAGCAGTCGCATCCCCTCGGACATTACCGCGCCGCTGGGCCAATCGAATTCTATTTGCTGCTGGCCGGTCTTTACCGTTACCTTGCCCTGCTCATCAATTGTTCCTATCGTTTTCGTCACCATCATCCCCAAAGCCTGTTCGAGCTCGAAGCCGAGCGGCTTGCCATCGATGGTTTCGATAGTGACTGCTGTGGTCTGGACACTAACCGACACTCCTAATCGGCTCAAGGTAATCTTGAGCTCCACAGAGGTGGTAACTTTATTACCGGCAACAGCACGGTTTTGTATGGCGTAGCCGACCTTTTTGCCCTCCATGAAGAGGGCAAAGTACTCGGTTTCCTCCGGCTGGGCCTGCTCGGACCCGGCCTTGGCCGATACGGCCTCTTGTGCCGGTTTTTCCAGGACCGCCTGTTTGGCGGTAGTCTGCTCCGATAACTCTACTTCTGGCTTAGAAACTTCCTGTGGGGGTGGCGATTTCTTGCGACAGCCGACACCAGCCAAAATCACCAACACTAAACATATCCAAAGAATATACTTAGTTCTCATAATCAAACTTCCCTTCTCAAATACTTTGAAGATATCCTTACCTGATATTTCTCCGGCAAACGCCGGCGGCTCTCATATTGCCGAAGTTTGCTGAAATTTATTGCCGGATTATAACCCGTAAAGACAAATCCTCACCAGAATAATTCCGAATAATCATAAATAATCGGTACGGGCACCAGATATAACCGTAAGCTGCGTTTTTTGTTACGGCAGTAATAACGCTACGGTTGAATTGTCTGTGCTTTTAGCTAAAATAAACAGAAATTATGTTCTACGCAAAGTTATGAATTTTGACGAGCTGCTAAACCTGGTTTCCTCAGATGATGCGCCTGGCATTTGTGTCGATTCGCGTGCCATCGTTAACGGTGATATTTTCGTAGCCGTTAAAGGTACTGTTTACGACGGCCACGACTTCATCGACCAGGCCCTTGCCAACGGCGCCGAATACATCATTTGCCAACGAGATAGGGGACAGTCCACAGGATGCCTTACGGCAAAGACAGAGGACAGAAGACAGACAACGGGTGGCAGCCTCAAGCAAGTCCCAAAAGATTGGGACGAGCTTGGGGATGGCTTATTGCCAAGCATCGAGCATCGAGCATCGAGTATCGAGACCATAATCGTTGACGATTCCGCAGAAGCGGCAGCGGTTTTGGCACAGGCACGCTGGGGCAATCCGGCCTTGCGATTAACGAACCTTGCGGTTACCGGCACAAATGGAAAGACCACCGTCGCGTATCTCGTTCGCTCCTGCATCCAAAAAGCCGGTCAAAAGTGCGGCCTTCTTGGTACTGTCATATACGATACCTGCTCTGGTGATAGCTGCGATGCGGCCCTGACAACACCCGATTGTTTGACTATCGCAGCCGGACAGAAAGAAATGTTAAGAAACGGCGCAAAGTTTATGGTCATTGAGGCCAGCAGCCACGCACTTTCTCAAAACCGTCTGGCCGCAGTCAACTTCAAAGCCGCCGCTTTTACCAATCTATCCGGTGACCATCTGGATTACCATAAAACCAAAGAAGATTATCTGGCAGCCAAGTCCAGACTTTTTTCTGCTCTTTTACCAGATGCGGTGGCAGTGCTGAATAAACAATCACCGGAAACCGAATCTATCGCCCGGCAAACCAAAGCCAAAATCTTATGGTACGCCATTGATGAGCCGGCGGACATAACCGCTCATATTGAATCGATGGATATAAGCGGAACTGTTTTCACCCTAAAATACGCCGGCCGAACTTCAATTGTGAGGACCTCTTTGCCTGGTCTGTATAATGTCGGCAATTGCCTGGCTGCAGCAGGATTATGCCTCGCAGCCGGCTTCGATTTGGAAACGATAGCTGCCGGTCTATCCGCTCAGCAAACAATACCCGGCCGATTAGAAAAACTCGATTGGCCGGGTGAATTCTCGGTAATCATCGATTACGCACACACCGACGATGCCCTAAAAAATGTCCTCTCGACACTAAAGCCTTTGTGCAATGGCAAGTTGCGGGTCGTTTTCGGCTGCGGCGGAGACAGAGACAAGACCAAACGCCCGCGCATGGCTAAGGTCACCGAACAATTAGCTGATTTTATAATCGTTACCAGCGACAACCCGAGAACCGAAAAGCCCAATGAAATTATAAAAGACATAATCGCTGGTTTCACTTCTCGATTATCTGCTTCTACGAATATCGAGCATCCAGCATCCAGCATCGAGATTGTTATTGAGCCGGACAGAAAAAAAGCAATCAGATTGGCTATAGAATCCGCCGACAAAAACGATATCGTACTGATAGCAGGCAAAGGCCACGAAACCTACCAGATAATCGGAAAACAAAAATTCGACTTCAGTGACAAGGAAATCGCCCAGAAATGCCTTCAAAAACGAATTAGAAGCAAAGAATCAGCCGCTTATTAGCATCCCACCCCTCGTATCTTAATCCACAGTCTATTTATATACTAACTTCAAACTGCAGAATTTCGCAGCTTCTCTAAGCTTAGGCGGGCACTTCCAAATAGGTTGAGAAGCTATTTGGTTGTGGAACTTCCAGGCCTTCCTGGCCCATCCCCTCCAAATGAAAAGCAATGGCCTCTTTCATATTTTTCTCCACTTCTTTCTTATTGGAGCCAGCAGCAATACAGCCTGGTAAATCGGGAGAAAAAGCTGAATAACCGGTTTTTGTTTTTTCAATTATAACCAGATATTTCATCAGCTTGCTCATTTGGTTATGCATAGGCCAACTTTTTCACTTCTTTTTCTATGCGAGATGAAAGTCTGTCTGTCTCTGCATCCAAATCATAATCCATTTGAAGACCCAGCCAAAACTGCGGTGAATTGCCAAAATGACGAGCTAAACGAAGTGCCGTGTCTGCTGTTATGCTCCTTTTGCCATGAACGATTTCATTTATTCTCCGAGGGGACACTCCAAGACATCGACCAAGCTGATTTTGGCTTATGTTCATAGGCTTTAAGAATTCTTCGAAAAGCACCTCGCCCGGATGTAAAGGAGGAATCTTGCTCTTTCCCA
>JBGVTO010000054.1:0-3785 GCA_041862635.1 Phycisphaerae bacterium
ATGCCTCACGCACCTTCCAATAGCATTCAGCTCGTATGTTGGCGTACTTTTTAGAATCATATGCTGATGAGCCGAAGTTAACGGCCTGGACGCCCCGATTCTGCTCTTTAAGGCGGTCTACAAAACCAGCACCAATGCCAATGACATCAACGAAAACATTCTTCCACGGCACTTTATACTTATCGACGAAGAGAATCAATTTGCCGACGGTTTCCATCGTGTTCGGGTTATGATGTTCTTCAATATCTCTGACGGCAGGGCCTTCTCTGAGTAAAAAGACCGTGGCATCACTGCCTGAACGGGCTACATCTACACCAATGCGCCTTTCATCAGGACAGACAGTTACATTACTTGCCGGGCGCTCCTGTGCCGCCAACAGCCAGTCAATAGGAATAAGTCCGTGCTCTGAAGTGATTGGGAATTGGCCCAGTACCTTTGTCTGGTATAGCGGCGATTGTTCACCCCAGTCTTTTCGCCGGTCCTCGACCCACTGTGAAGTGACAAGCTTTGGATAGATAATCTTCCCGGCTTTCACGTTAGGGCAATCCAGGCAGCTTATTCGTATCGTTTTCCACCCAGGATTTTTGACCGCATCATAGAACGGGCCACTGGGGGCAATCGGGTTACCTATGGCCAGCCAACGCGCAAAGGCACCGGCCATTTGACCTTCTGCAACCTCCCAGATAGACTTGTCAATACCAGCTGCTTCATCGAAAATCAGTAAAAGATATGCAGAATGAAATCCCTAGAACCGTTCCGGCTCGTCGGTACTAAGCCCAAGTGCGAACCAGTCATCGGCAATCTTTATTTGTGTCTGAAGCACAATTCCTCCGAGGGGCCTAAGGGACTTTTGATGCTGCCGACGGGTCTCCGCCCACAGGATATTTTCGACCTGCCGCCAGGTTGGAGCGGTTGTAATTACCAGTGAGTGTGGAAACGAGTACAGAAACCACAAGGCCACACGGGCAGCGGCCCAGGTTTTGCCGACACCAAATCCGCTGGGCACCACTGTTCTTGGATTATCACGTACACTAAGCATTATCTCTTTCTGTCTGTCCCAAGGTTGCTCACCGCCAAGAACATATCTGCTGAAAAACAGAGGATCTTGCTGGCAGCGTTTCAGAAGATCTATTGCATCCTGTGTCCTTATTTCATTCACGGATTTGTTTCTCCGACAAGATGTGCTCGTTCAAGTTCATACCTTTTACGAATCACGTCACAGTATCGCGGCTCAAGTTCGGTACCGAAGCATACCCTACCGGTTCGTTGGGCTGCTATAATTGTGGTACCTGAACCTAAGAACAAGTCCAACAGTATATCTCCAACAGCAGAACTGTTGCGTATGGCCCGCATGGCAAGGGGCAGAGGCTTTATTGTGGGATGGCCTTCGTTTCTGTGAGGTTTATCGCACTCCCAAACTGTCGTTTCATTTGTAGGCCCGTACCACCTTGTGGATTTGCCTTTTTTAAAGCAGTAAAAGCATGGCTCGTAGCGATGTTTATATTGTGCAAACAATGAACCGGCGAATGTGTTTTTTACCCATACCAGCAGATTTCGCATCTCCCATTTGGCCGCTGATAGTGCCTCGATCACTGCAGCGATGCGCGCAGAGGCAAACCAGAGATAAAGAGCGGTTTTATCATCAGAAAATTGGTAGGCATGGTGCAGCGATTTAGTCAAAAGCTTTTGATAACAAGTGACAGTCATCTGGTCCCAGTGTTTTTCACCATCCTGGTGTAATTTATGTTCCCAGTCCTTGCCAACTCTTCCACCATGGTAACCGACCGCATAAGGCGGGTCGGTAAAGACAAGTTGCGCCTTTTTGTCCTCCATAAGTTGTTTGATGTTAGCAATATCCGTGCAATCACCGCAGAGGATGCGGTGAGGACCAAGCTCAATCAGTTCGCCCGGCTCTGTCTTTGGCTCTACTATCTGCTGAAGTTCAGATTCGACATCAAAATCATCGCCTTCATCAGCATTCTTAAGCAGCAACCGGTCTATAAGCTCCGATGCTTCTGGTAAATCAAAGCCTGTTAGTTCAACATCAAATTCCGGTACGCGAATAAGCTCATCCAGCAAAATGGCCAGTTTTTCATCATCCCAGCTGCCGGAGATCTTATTGAGGGCGAGGTTGAGGGCCTTTTCACGCTCTGGTGAAAGGTCTACTACACTGCACATAACCTCCGTATCACCGCGAGCAGCAAGAATCTTGAGTCTCTGGTGACCGCCGATCAGATTTCCAGTTCTGCGATTCCAGACCAATGGCTCTACACAATCAAATTCATCAATCGACTTTAGCAGCTTTTCGTACTCAGGATCACCTGGCTTTAGGTCCTTGCGGGGGTTATAAGCAGCGGGTTTTATTTTGCTTATCGGGATTCTTTCAACATTTAACATGACCGTTCCCTTATTATAAACTCTGTCAAGATTCTTTAGGTTTGCTTCTCGTAGCTCCTGGCAATAACTCAAATTAGAGCACTTGATTCTATTGCTTACGCCTCGTATTTTTCTTTCAACAATATTTATTTGTTCGAATTGCTGTACGATCTACTTATAAGACTACAGCATTCAAGGATAAGATGCTCGGAAGAGATTTAGAGGTATGTAGGTTAATGTTTGATGAGGTTTGTTAATGTTGAGTGTTGGATGTTAACACCTTTCATGATGTATTGCTGCATTCTGTCGGATCCGCGTCGGCGCGAACAGATAGGTTGAACTCTGTAACTTGGTTGAGGTCAAATTCCCATCGGCGATCACTAAAGCGTTTTGCCTTGATCTTGCCGGACTTTATGTCTTTCTTAAGCGTCCTATAGTCACAGCCAAACCACTTTGCTGCTTTGTTAAGAGGAACACGCCTTGTCGGAAGCTCCGGTTGTATCATGCCATCCTTTTGCCTTTCAGATGACACATTTTCTTTGGCCATTTCCGCTATGTGATGAAGTGTCTTCGCCAAAGCGGTTGCATCGTCTCTTGAAATAATACATCTACGGGAGGAGTTATAGCTGGCCATGCCGGGGTAGTAGACCCTTCCTACGCCTCTTACAAGCTTTTTCCTTTTTTCCTGTACCAGCTCTACCATATTGGGCATATGTTGTTGTAACTCTTCCAGGATATAACCAAGGTTTTCTGATATTTCACTTAGAAGATTTTCTGGTCTATCTTTGATGATTTTATTGTTCCACTTTTGATTCTCATCAGGCCAATTGTCAATAGTATCAGCAGTCTGACCCATTAATTCAATTGTTTTGGAAGGTAATGCCATAACAGTTCTATTTTATCGCGTAAACGCTTAAAAAGTAAAGATTTGCTTTGTTGTTGTTCTTTAATTTGTAGCACTAAATAGCTGTGAGTGAGTCGCAGCCCATTTATGTGCCATTCTGTAAGCCTTAAACCTTAATACAGGCGCTCTTTTTCTTAGAAATCGTCAGATACTTCGCATCAATTAGTCAACGTTCCTGCGTTATTTCCCCATGGTACCAGAGGTTGGATAGGGCAGCCATAAAATGAGTTTTACGGGATGTTACATAATTCGCCACCAAAACTCCATAAGTCTTTCTGTTATAAAATCTTACAAAAAATCCGCCTCTTCAAAATGTATCATAAAATGTTACATAAAAGTATCTCCAGATATGCATATGATGCCCCCGCTATGAACCCACGACCACGGTTGCATAGGAGCGGCAAAGCATTCTTTGTATGCCCTATAATGGCTGTTCACCAAGGTCTGTGCAAAAGCAGGGATTGGAAGAAAGGTGGGGCATAAAAAACGTATTTTCGTGCAAATT
>JBGVTO010000055.1:0-34177 GCA_041862635.1 Phycisphaerae bacterium
GGCCACTCCCGCCAAAGACTCGAGCTTCCCTCTTTGATTCTATTATCGATGGTTCCTGCTGAGTTAGAGTACGAAGGCGTGGTCGTATGTTCGAAACGCCCCCCCGCTATGAACCCACGACCCAAAATCCAGGCCCGTTTTTCAGTTCAAAATCCCAGTTTCTCGAGAACGTTGGCAGCAGTCCGGCATAGCCAGTTCACCTAAAGTCTTAGCTGAGATTTTGATTTGTTCAATTGTCACGGGTGCGCTCCCGCTTTTGCTTAAATACATGCCTAACATTATAAGAAAGAGCAGCTTTACATGACCTGCCCTTTGCTTTTAGGTATCTGCGCGGCCATGCAACATCGTCTTACTCCGGGCTACTTGTCTCTGGGGTTCTAACATCAGACGCACAAGCATCCGAGCCGTCGCACGCTTTACGTCGACAACCGTGCGACACGATCTGCGCTGTCAAACCGAATTCCTCCAGGGTACGAATCCATAGCGGGTTGTCGCAGACGCCCACATTCAGGAGACTTCTGCCCGTTCGATAGGGGCACTCATTCTGACGCTCGCAGCCAATGACCGAACCTTGATATGGCTGGTCGGAACTCTCCATGCATGTGAAATCAGGCCCCCACCAGAGTTTCCTTGTCAGAAAGGAGTAGAGTGCTACTCGAACATGCCAAGGTCGATTATCCTATCAGGAGAATCCCGGTTACATCACAGGGCAAAGTGGTAGGCATTATCAGTAGGTCAGATATCCTTAAATGCATTCTCCAATGATGGGATGAAGATATTGAGCTGGTCGGCTGGGCCTCGAATAATACAGAACGATAGATAATATCCAAATAAATTTGAGTTTATGTTTAGCGTAACAAACGGATGCTTTTAGGAGTTTATCGCCCGTCAGCTTTCAATTTAAGCGCCTCACAGGCCATTCAAACGGTGAACTCGTCTTGAGGGGTATCATAAACAGACTTATTCGACTGCCCTCGCGCGTGCGCGTAAAAGCGCCCTGAAATTCGCTTATTATTTCTATCCGTCTGACCGTTAGCAGATGGTTTCTTAATCCAAAAACCGTGTTTTTCGCTCCTTTTTTAGGACTCACAGAACTCCTTTTTTTTATGGACTGTAAAAACTCTGAAAAAGCCTCCTTTTTCTGTTACGCCAGCTTTTTTCGGAAGTACAATTTTGGTTTCGCGGCGCAGACTTCTTATATTTTAAATAATATCAAAAAAGTAAAGCATAATTGGGGGCAAGAAATATGAAAGCCAAGAATTTACTATTGTGGACGGTTGTGGCCGATTGTCTCAAATCGCACCGACAAATCCTTTTTAACCTTTTCCGGATTGCGAAGCAAAAGGAATTTACAAGGAATTACAAGGAATTTACAAAACCTCTAAATTCTCATTTCAGGAGCGTTTCAATGTGGGCCAGACTTTCTTGTTTCCTCTGGCTTTTGGATTTATCAAACTGCTTAGATTTTCCCTCTTTATCCGTGATGATGCAACGCCCGGCGGTTATCTTGACCTCTACCCCAGCATTATCAATCCTCATTGTGTAGATTGTACCAACACTCTCGCCTTCACTCTCTGCCTCTTCGGGTAGGCTTATCCGCAAAGGCACTATCTCCACACAATCCTCTTCCAGAACCGACTCACTACTTGTACACGACACACCCACAGGAGCCTCAAAATAAACTGCCCCCAAATGCAGAATAGCGAAATCTGCTGATGGTCATTATGTTCATGTTCCACTACCGCACACTAAAAGGTGGTTTTCCAAAATTATTTTCAGCACTTGACCCTAAGGGCAATTGAAGAAAAGGGCTAAAACGCAGCTGACAAATGGCTGCTTGGGATGACATTCCTCCTTGTGACATAAAGGTTTACATTAAGTTAGAAACTACCCTTTACATCGTCATTAAGAGGGGGTGCGTCTTGAATTGAATCTCGCCGAGAAGGGTTCTCAAAAAATCCCGAAGTTTGAGAAACTATTGAACAAGTGGTTCGTATTCAAACCAACTCAATATTTAAGACGCCATATCTTCCTTGCTCGTATCAGCCATATGCTCCTGGAAGTTGTTGATTTCGATTGCGAATTTCTTGAACTCATACATCCCCGCGTATTTCGTTATCTTGTCGATTGTCTGGCTGGGGCTGCAATGCGGGATGTTTGAGTTTGCTGACGATAATTTTTTGGCCCTGTCAAGTTTGCAGAAAGAGCCCCAACAGGCAGTGTCCGAAGAGCCTCGACAGACACCATCCGAGGCGTCTCAAGAGGCACGGAACGAGTTCCGTTGATTTATCACGGTTTGCTGTGGGCCCACGTGACCATCGATGAGGCGTGGCAGGATGTCCATAAGGCACAAAGTTTGGGGTATCAAGTTCCTCAGGAATTCCTTATTGGTGTTATTGAGCCTCGATCTCCTTGTAGCGATCAGTCCTTGGCAAATTCCCCGCAGACACGAGATCTGCATTGATTCTAATGTGTTGTTGTTCGCCCTAATCACCACATTGGTCACGGGACTGTTATTTGGCCTGGCTCCGGTAATGCAGGCCCTACGGGTCAATATTAATCGGGTGCTCAATTCGCAAAGCAGCTATGCGACCGAAGATATCCGACATCGTCGTCTTCGCAGCCTATTGGTAATCGGTGAAGTGGCACTTGCACTAGTCCTATTAGTCGGTGCAGGGCTTCTGATGAGAAGTTTTGTCAACCTCCAAAACCCTGATCTGGGCTTTGATGCTAAGAATCTCTTAATAGCTTCAGTTTCTCTGCCTGACTCAAAGTTCCCGAACGAATCTCAAGCGACTGCGGCCGTGGATGAGTTTGTTGAACGGGTGATATCCGAACGAAAACTACATGTGCGGAATCTGCGGGTACAAGGATATGTGTGAGAAGTGGTGAAACTTCTGGAAATTGGCATCGCGAATCGAGACTAACCGGTTCCGGCATAAGTCAACTCCGCCTCAAGATTGCTCACATAGTTCCTGTAAGTCTCAGATGCTTAATGTCGCGATTTATTTGTTGAACAGATTAGCGTGTGCGTTTACTCAAGAAAATTTAGGATGCGATCCCTTAACTTATCTGGTTGTAGAGTTTGGCACTCCCACACAGTTAAAACCTTCCATCCCAAATTTCGCAATCTCCGCAGATTTCGTTTATGCCTCTCTTTATTTGCACGAAGTTTGGGAAGCCAGTAGCTAAGCCGTGATTTTGGGCTTCGGCGTCCGAGGTGGCAGTTGTGCCTGTGCCACCAGCAGCCGTGCACAAAAATAACCTTTTTATGGCACGGCATTACGATATCAGGGCATCCAGGGAGGTCGCTTCTATGGAGTCTATAACGATACCCGTAACTATGAATAAGCCTTCGCACCACCATCTCCGGCGTTGTATCCTTTTTCCTGATCCGTGACATGCAGTAAGAACGCTGTTTTTTGGTAAGGACGTCCATGGAAGACCCCAATTTTATCTCTTCTGATACATGGCGGTAATGTCAAACGGCTGGCAGCAGTTTCTCAAGGACCAGTCGAGCAACTTTCACGTTCACGGCATTCCCAAGCGCAGCCATAGCCGCCGTGCAACTGGGGAAATGCTTTAATTCCTCCATAGACTGAAGGCGAGCACATTCTTTAACCGTCATATATCGTCTTTCCCACCCAACTATAGGCACTTGGGTTGTGGTCATCGCGATCAGAGACGGTGCAGTTGTTGGACGTTTGACCCTCACGCCAGAGGCCCTAAACTGAATTATATACTTCCATATATCTCGTTCCTCCCCCTTGCAGTTCCATTCCAGCTTCTGCAGACTCGGTGGAAATCGCCGAATTTTATTCAGCCATGGGTTAATCCACTCTTTGTGTCTATTGTACAACTCTCTGTTCTTTCTTATAAACTCTTGCTTCCAAGGTGGGAATGCATTTTTCTCTGCGCGAGCATAGTTGGGCACATGCTGCATTATGTCTCGCCTAAGTCTGTAGTTAAGCTTTTCGCCGCATGCTCCCCGTTTTCTCTGTAATGTTTTTACAGGCACCCTATATAAAGAGTCTTGCTTGTATGGATATGATGCGCCGAACTCCATGCTCCAGATGGGGTAAGAAGGCAGTTGTTCATCTTGGGGAAATGCCTCAAGAAACACCTGCCATGTCTCTAAGCACTCGATGACCTGCTTGCTTAGAGGCAAAGCTTCTTTTGGATTCTTGTCCAAAACCACCCTAATCGACAGATCCTCGCCGTTTGTTTGCGGAGCGGGCCATTGAAAACCATTCAATCCTCCGAGCCGCCCAACCATGTACATTCTTTCCCTTATTTGGGGCACGCCAAATCTATGCGGAGAAAGCTGAGCATGCCTTACGTCGTATCCCAGTTTTTCTAGGGCTTTTTTGACCTTGGCGTAGGTGTTACCTTCATCGTGTCTAACAAAATGTGCGACGTTTTCTAAGACCACAAACTCCGGCCGGCAGCGTCGCAATATCTCTATAACATTGAAGAATACCGTGCCCCGGATGAAGTCTTTCAAACCCATTTGATCCCCGGCCTTGGAAAAAGGCTGACAAGGAAAACCAGCGCAAAGAAGGTCATGCCTTGGGATTTTCTTATGGTTTATTTCCCTTATATCCCCAGCAGGTAAGATTCCAAAGTTGGATTCGTATGTTGCTCGGAGTTGCTTGTCTATCTCGCAAGCGAAAACACATCTCCCCCCTAATGCACTTGCAGCCAAATGAAATCCACCAAGGCCTGCGAATAGGTCAACAAACTTCATATTATTTGTCACCCCGTATTACTCAGTTCTGCGCGTACCCAGCGCGCTAATGCTTTCTCAAGGCTCGTATCCAGCGTCTCGTGGGATAGCAAGTTTATGATTCTGACCCTGTCAAACAGAATACCTGCTTCTCTCGACACATCGTGCCAAAGCGCGTCCGAGATTATACAGGGCACAGCAAAGGCAGTAATCGGATTACAAGCCCAACGTACGTACTGTTCCCAAGATCCAATAGGCAACTCGGTTGTCTTAGATCGCCAGTCCTGACCGGCTGCACATTGCAACAGGACGACTATTTGGTTAGACCTCTGCTCTTCAAACGGTTTCCAGCCCACGACGTCAACCCCCCGGTCCTTATATACTGCCCTTGGGGGCTCCGCAAAACGCTCATTCAGCCGTATAGCCAGCTCTACTACTCTATCCTTGATAGAAGAACGTCCGCCAGCCTCAACCGGCCATCCGAACACAACAGCATCCCCACACAGATATTTTTTAACCGCGACGGCGGTCATTCGCTCGAAAATCTTTGCTGTTTTCCTTCGGGTCCTGCCGATGCCAAGGAGCGACATCAGCAAGCATGCCATATATGGGATCTTAGCGCTAAAATCTGCACATATCTCTACTGATAGTGAATCAACCTTAAATGGCGGCTGCACGTACAGTTTTTCCCTCGAACTCAACTCGCGCCATACATCGCCTAGAAAGGCCTCATCTGGTTCTCCGCCCGTCTGTTGCTCGATAAAACGGCTAATTCTTGTTCTGGACAGCACTTGCTCGGTTGTAGCCACAGCCAGTTCGACCCAGTCTGCGACAGAGAGGGCCGAGTCTGGGTTCGGAATCGGAATCATTTTTTCCCTCCTACAGTCTCCAAAAGGTGCTGAACAGTCTCTCTGATTTGGTCGACCTGTCTAATTACATCCACGCTTGTTTTGTGACGGTGAATTACACCCAATGCACCCTCCAACTTTTTATTCGCTAAAACAAGATACCTTATCACCATTTGCTCCTCCCCGCCGCTTAACTCATAGGCATCTTCTAGGTCTCGAGTTCGTCTCAAATGCTCCACGGCCTCAGTGCTTTCTACTACGTGTGTGAGGTATCTTGTTATATCTCTAGATTCTTTTATAACGGGCCTTCTTTGGCCATCACCATATAGCCAAGATATCAGGTCGTTCAAATTATCCAATTTGTTTTTAGGGACAGGTGCTTTCGTATTGATTTCTTTGGCACTCGTGGGGATTCCTAGAAATCGCTTAATCTTACCTTGCCCGAATGCCAACATTATAAACGAGAAGTTGACCTCTACAGGCTTTGGATTCAAATCGAATTCCTCTTTTGCCTGCTCCAGCATTCTGTAACATATGTAATTTTTCCTTGCTGAGCCCTGTGTATCCCCAATTTGCGCCTCAACGTTTTCAAGGCGAGTTCCGCCCTCAACGAGGCTCGCGACATATCTGGCTTTAGCATAAGCATCCCACTTTTGAATCCCAACTATATGTCTAACCCCGAGATATGGAACAACTTCATTACGTCTCACATATACAATTGCCGGAATTACTTTCAAATTTTCAATAATCTCAGCACGCAGCGCGGGCCAGTGTTTTATTTTTAGTTTGACTCTTTGGGTTGCATCTAAGAGTATCTTGATCGCCGCAAGCCGTCGATTGCCTTCGACTACAGTAAATTCTGTGTCTGGCTTTTGGATGAAGTCTATAAAATCCTTCGATGCAATCGTTGTTTTACTTAATCGCGACGGTATCTTCTCAGGTATCACCACTACCGGCTCTTCATCAAAGTATCCATTTTGCGCCATCGACTCTGCTATCTCGTCTAAGTTGAAGCCACGATAGAGTGCCTCAAGGACTTCTGCCTCGCCTTTGCCCTGTATATCAGCCGGTAGCCGCGGATTATGTCTATCTAGGTGAAGGCGTTCTATTTCGATAGATATCTGAGGCCGCCTTTTTCCAAAGGCTGGCTCTTTTTTCTTTCCCATAGTTCTACTCCTTCAACCGAATACAACTATATCCGAAAGTTGCCAAACACGCAAAGGCCAGTTTGCATGCCGATTACCAATGATTCAAACCACATATTTCGACCTAACGTTTCTATTGGGTCTATTGTGAATAAATTATCTTTGTCTCGAAGGAATGTCAATCTCAATCCTTACTTAATACTTGGTGTGTTGTATTTAATAAAGGTTAATGGGAAGGCCATCAAATATCAAGGGATGTGCAAGAAAATGATAAAAGCTGGAATTCCTTTAACAAATCGCAGGCCTATTCAAGCTCTTCTTTTTCGACCTCTATCTCTGCCTGGTTGATTGCTTCCTTCATCCAAACGAGGGCTACACGTGCGGCATCTGTGGTTATGTAGGAATGTGGGAGAAGTGTTGAAAACGCATGTTTGTAGCTATGTAGTTTTGATAGAGTTCAGTTCCGCTTCCAAATTTGTAATCGTAGGTTCATAGCGGGGGCGCGTTTCGAACATACGACCTATCAGTTCTTTGTGTCGGGGTCTGCGTGGCCGACAATAGATAAGTCTTAGATGTGTAAAGAGTTACAGAAGTTAGCGTCTCCTGTAAACCGACAACTCCGACATTCATTAAGGGCTGAGAAGGCCCGTAGTCAGCAGGGCGGGAAACTTCCCTATTTCACATAATACTAAACTCATATATGTAAAAAGCAGAGAAAAATGTAATTATCTGCGTGAAGTGGCTAAAAGGTATTGCATTTTCGGTTTTGATTCCTATAATGCCAAAACATGAACAACTGGGAGATATATCTGGTGGAATATTCAAAAAGACCCTGAGGGAGCTATTCACATGAGCCATTGTCTTTTAATAGGGTCAAAACGCGGCCCAAATCACAAACATCCGTTACAGATTCTTTCTGTTGGTGCCATTGGCAGAACTTTTGAAAGGAGAGGATAAAATGATTCAGCGAAAAAATGCTGTGCTGCTTGTGCTTTTGCTGGTCATCGTCCTTGGTCTGGGATGCAGGGTGGTTCCAGAGGCCAAGACGTGGACGCAATTTCGGGAGCAGCATGGAGGTGAGAAGGTAATGATTCAGTTTGACAAACGGGCTCAGCTACCTCGCAAGATTGATAACCTGGACTTCCGGCTACCGGATTTGCCACGAAAGGCACCGATCCAAAAGGAAGAGGTGGCTCGGTCTTTCTACCGGTTTCTCGAACAGAATCGTGAATTGTTTCGGGTAGAGACTGCGGTATTGGAAGTGACGCGAGCGGAGAGGATCGGGGATACCTGGTTTCTGGCCATGCGTCAGAAATATGAGGGAATCCCGGTTTTTCACTCCAGGATCGGCACCGTGGTCAAGGACAACGGACGCATGGTGTCCTATTCGTCGAATTATATCCCGAACATAAAAATAGACATCAAGCCCCGGATTACTCTTGCCAAAGCGGGCGAGATTGCCAGAGATACGTATGAGCCGGAACAACGGAAAGGGCTGAACCCAAGAGATGGTTCGCTCGTCATTTTCCCGAAGCGGGTCGGGGCCAATGAGGACCAGCAACTGTATCTTTCCTGGAAATTCCTTATGCAGGGCGACAAGCCAAATCCCGAACTCGATCAGCACTTCATCGTTGATGCGCATAAGGGAAACGTTTTGCTGAAGTGGCCGGCCTTCGTTCAGCAGACCGTCTCCGGGACGGTGCAGGCGCAGGTGTTTCCGGCCCTTCCCACGGATACTCTGACGACGGTTCCCATGGCAAATGAGGACGTTCAGATCATCGGCCAAAGCAGCGACACAACAGATGCCAGTGGAAGCTACACATTGGCGGTCTCCTCAGCCGGCACCCACTTGGTCAATGCAACCTTGGAAGGATCCTTATCCAAAGTATGGGATCAATCGGGGGTCGATTTAACTCACACCGGGAACTGTGGCACCACAAGCGCCTGTAATTGGACCTGGTCTGAGGACGCAGGCACGATGGTGGAGGAAACTGATGGGATCAATGTGTTCTACCACCTGAACCTGCTCCACGATCAATTCTACCAAGGCATACTGGGCTACAACTGGATTTATCATTGGACTGGTACGTCGCAAATGCAGGCTACAGTGAACCATTCATTCAGTAATGCTTACGCAGGTAACCCGATCGAGTTTGGCACCGATCCCTACGCGCGATCCAGTGACGTGGTGTACCACGAAGCGACGCACAACGTCATGCACCATCTCTTTGGAGACTGGATTGGGTACTCTTACGGTTATGGCACTGAAGGAGCTGCGATGGATGAGGGTTTTGCCGACTACTTCTCCTGTGCGTTCACGAATGACTCGCAGCATGGCGAAGGTTGTAGTTCCAGCCCACGGAATCTCGACAATACACTGCAGTACCCTTATCCGTACAGCGGCGGCGCCCATCAGAACGGTCAGATTATCGGCGGGGCCGTATGGGACCTGCGAACTGACTTCGGTCTGGTCCCGAATGACGTGGATAAACTGGCGTTTGAGGCCCTGAATATCATGTCGACCGGTTCCTTTCAATATTATTTTTCCGATCCCGGTCAAAGCAACTTTCTGTCAAGTCTGCTGTCGGCAGATGATGACAATTCCAACTTGTCGGACGGTACGCCCCATGACAGAGAAATCTTTCAGGCGTTTCGCAACCACGATATTCTGCCTCGCGACGTTTACTGTCGGGACAGCTCCGCCGACAGTGGGGATGTTTCCAGTCCGGTGCCTTTCTGGACAAGTCCGGATATTATGGTTGATGCGCCACCTTACTACAGCGGGTCTGGAGATCCGCCGCACGAGGACCCGGAGTTGGGCAGTGTCAACAAAGTCCATATCCGAGTCAGAAATCTTGGTTACCTTGCTATCAGCCAATGTACGGTGAAACTGTATTACGCAAATCCGTCTACGGGCCTGACCTGGCCGGGCGATTGGCATTACATCGCCGAGGCCACGGTCAACAACCTGCAGCCGGTCGAAACCGACGCTGACGGTCAGAAAGTCGTTATCAACTGGACACCGTCCGGTACCGGCACGGGCCATCGCTGCCTCTTCGTCCGGGTGGAATGCAACCAGGATATCATCACCGAAGAGGGCAGCGTCCGCCAGGATAACAACATCGCGCAGAAGAACATTCACATCGTGGACAACGTGAAGGTCTCCCAGGCTCAGTTTGTTCTGTATCCAGACCAGCATGTCGAAAGTTCGCCCCTCGGAGTGCGGCGCTCTCTCAGTTTCTCCTTCCCCAGGATTAATCCACGCGTTAGGGAGCTAAAGGCAATCGTTGTGATCCCGGATACGGTGAAGATCTTTGTTGATGAGACTTTACGACCGTATGTCAAGAGAGTGCCCGTCGAGGATGGTTTCCTGTTCTTGGGACGCAAGTTTGTCTGGGAGGTGACGATCTCCACTTCCGCATTCCAGCCCGACCCGTTCAATCCGAGGAAGATACGGGAGATTAAGGTGCCCTTCTCGTGTAGTCGCAAGGCACGAGTGACGATGACATTTGAGTCGCGGGAGTTGATACCAGAGCCGACTCGGCCCTCGGCGACGATTCTGCGAATCATGGAGACCCAAGGCCGCAAGGTCATTGGCGGACTTGACTATCACCTCAAAATCAAATGATTCTTGCACACTTACAGTTTGAGATGATTTGGTAAGGCGACCCCGCGATCGCCTTGCCAGTAGTCTTGTGCCAATATTGTTGCAAAGTGGGCAGATTGGGAGCTGATCACAGAGGTAAGGCCGTGGCCTCGCGGCGACGGAAAACCAGCACATTGCCCTTGCTGAAGGCGGCTGGCCTCAACCAAGAGGACGTCGCGAAGCTCTTCAAAGAAGATGCGGAGCTTTCGAGAAAGGCCCTGAAGGAAGCTGCCCGCTACCCCTAAGGATCGTTTCGCTAACCTATTGCATTTGCCAGCCTTAGATCAAAGCGACTTGAGTGGCGTCTGTCCTGAGCGTCATTACCTTCATCTTCTCTCCCTTCGGTTCTTTTCGTGGATTCGTCCCGCTCACAGGAGAGTTCTGACCTTAGTCATCCCGCAGGTTCTCCACGCGGTTGAAAGGCGTGCTCATCCTTTCGCTGGCGTAGGGACTCGGGTGATAGGCAAGGCCGAACTGGTCGTGACGCACGTATAGCTCCTGCTTCGTGTCCATCTCAACAACCTTCTGATACGTCGAGATCGCCTCATCCCTTCTGCCGAGGAGGTCCAGCATATGTCCCTGCCAGATCAGAGCTATGGCTTGCCGGACTCGACTCTCGCCAGCTTTTTCCCCCATGTTCTCGAATACGGTCAGTGCGTCGTCGTAGCGCTTCAGGTCATAGAGAGCCAGTCCGGTCCGAAACAGAACACCAGGATCGGCAATCTGTTCCAGCCATTCTTGAGTGTACTTGGACGCGATTTCCTGGTTCGATTTCCGTCCAAAACCGAGGCTGTTCACGAAATAAGCAGGCTCTTCTCTCTTCTCGGCCAGATTGGCCTGGTACGCGATCCGGTTGGGGTCGACTACGGCGCCGACGACTTCCTTGTCGGTTTGGTAGACGAACGTTTTCTCTTGTCCTTCCGGGACCCAGAAGACTTCCTCTTGGCTCTGTCCGTCCATCTGAAGCTGTAGCGGGCACCGCACGATCCCCACGCCACTATTGCGGATTGTCACCTTCGTCTCCCAGACGGCTTGGCTCTCTTTGGATTCGAATCCGACCAGATGATAAGCCGGGCATGCCTTACCGTAGCACCACTGGTAGAAGAAGGGCATCCAGTCCCGCCCCGAAACATCGTTGCACACCGCCACGAAGTCGATGAACGTCACGTGGGTGTTCTTGTATCGTCGGACGTACTCCATGAGCGTCCGGAAGAAAACCTCGTCGCCCATCTCCTGCCGCAGGAGATCAAGGACGATTGGTCCCTTCTCATAGGCGAACTGCTCCTCGTCACCGGTTGGATTGAACAGGGGTTTGTCTGCTTTGGCCCGCTCGATGAGTTGCTGAAGTGTGGACTTGAAGATATCCAGACCGTAGTGCTCGCGGGCCAAGTGCCAGGTGGCAAAGTTCGCCAGCGATTCCCGAAGGAATTTCGTCCCGCGCCCGTAGGATTCCGGCCAGCAGGAGTGGGCCAGCTCATGCACTGGCGTTTGGGTGAAGAACTTCCCGAGCTCAGTTATGCGCTCGCCCCTGTTCATTTGGAAGTACGAAGCATCCACCGTCATTCCCATAAAGGCGCCGTGCCCCCCGCGAATTCCCGACGGCGCGACAATATGGACTTCATTGGCATCAAAGGGACCGAACCAGTCCGTGAAGACACCGTGGGCATGGATCACCAGGTCTCCGACCGCGTCGACAAATTCGCGGTTATAGTTGCCCTCGGGGAGGAGGAATACGACGGTCACTGCCTCTGTTTTTCTCTCCACGCGTTCGGCCGGCCCGATGAACACCTGGGGCCTGCCGCCCGTGATCGACCTCCATCGAGAAACCGTGTGCTCGCCTGCACGCTCGGTCTTTTCCACCTTCCCCTCGATCACCATGCCCTCAAGCTCGGCCGGGTGAGTGAGCGTCGCGCGCCACGCCGGCCTCGACCCTCGGGGAAAGAAATTCTTGTCCCCCGCCAGCTCTCTCCACTTCTGAAGATCGGTCGCCAGACGCGGGAACCAGGTGAAATCCGAGATCAGGCAGATCTCCTTCTTCCCTTCCTTGGGCTCCCAGATTAGGTTATAGTGGCGCCTTTGGGCGATATCCGGGCAGGTGACGGTGTAATCAAACGCAAGCCGGCATTCCTCGCCTTGCTTCAGGGCCGGCAATAGAGGCACTCTCGTCACGAGGGGATACTTGTGCGTGCCCGCCAGGTCAGGGTCTTCCGGCGGTTCCTCTATGAATCGCTTGAATGACACTTTCACTTCCTTGTCGTTGGTAAGCTTGGCGATGTTCGCGATCTCGACGTGCACGCCGTAGAACCTCTCCCCGGCCAAGATATCAAAATCCAGGCTCTCTACAGGCACGCTGCCATTGTTCCGTACGGTGCAGATGGCCTTGAGCTTGAGCCGGTTGTTGGGCAGGTCTGTTTCCAGCGAGATATCCCAATACGTAACCTCGACGGCCAACGGCAACTCTGTTACCACCGCGACCTGCTCCGAAATCTTCTCTCCCGAAGGAGCGTCAGAACAGGTGTCTGCAGCAAAGGCATTGGCCACGACAATGTGCTGCAGAGCGACAGCAATTACTACGGTAACGATTTTGAACCTTTCCATAATAGTTCCCCTTTCAAATAGAATAGCAAAGAAAACGGTTACTTTAACAAGAGCAATTTTGCCGAGGAAATGTTACCGTCTTGTTACGGTTTTATCCTTTTTTTGTGATTTTTTGATTTGTTGGGTTTTCTCAGGCTTGAAAGTGGTGTCAGATTCTACAGGGTTGCGCCCCCGCTATGAACCAACGACCCTAAAATCCAGACCCATTTTTCAGCTCAAAATATTACGCTGACGGCAAGCTCAAACACATCAAGAGAGTGATAGGGCAGGAGACCATATTTCTTCAATCTATTACGCACCCACCTTTGCTTCCAGGGAGGAAGCGACGGTTCCTCTAAGTTTACTACCCATCCGACGCAAAATCAGGTAGGCAGATAGTAAGATCTATCTGCCTACCTAAGATGGTATTGGGTTTGACTGTCGTTTAATAATATATACATCGGTTTCTGGGAAGTTAGAGTAGATTAGCAAATCCCTGCATTTAGAGTGCGAAAAACATGGATTTCCTGCCTTTTATTTTTCACATATATTAGATAATTTACTTGCATAATTTTTTACATCGCCACTGTATGCATGCCTGATGGAGTCAATTCGGCAATTCGACTGGCCGGATGGGTGCTGATGCAGCCGAAAAACGCAAGGCATTCCCCCGCAAGGCTTTACAGCCCGGGGAGGACACGCCTTGCTGAAAACCATTATGACCTGATAGATTTTTTGGCTCCCGCACGCAGGGTCATTGAAGGCCGCCTGGGTGGTAATATCGGGCCGAGGGTATATTTGACCTAGGGAAATAGCGGACCAGGCAGCTTGTGAGAGGCAATTTACGACTTCAGTGGACAACAGAAAAAATCAACTTTTTTTGAAAAATGGACTTGAACCGTTAGGGCAGTGATGTTAAATTGTGAGCATGGATTTGGGCCACGACAAATTCACGGTTCTTTGTGCGATAAAGCGACCTGGCCTGGATAGGCAAGGATCAGTTCAATTTTGTGTGTTTGCGTGGCATGCGGGATGAACAATTGTTTGTCCTGCATTTTTTTTCGACTTGATGGGACATCGAAGAGAACTCAATTGACAACTGAATAGATATAAAAAGTAGTACTGATCCGTTTTAGCTTTCCTACTAAAATCACCAATTTTAGATGCACAGAAATGCTGAAGGTCAGTGCCCCGATATGGGGCGCTGTTAGTATTTTCTGTGCAGGCTTTGGTGAGCCTTAGTAGGAATACAGCAGTGCCCTTTTTTTATGCGCATTGGAAAGGGATGACAATATGGAATTTAATGCAGCATGTAACCCGCTGCACAGTGCAGTGGCCGGTTTGATTTGCTGGCAGATTTTGTTGATCTGGCTCTCCGCAGTCCAAAGGCTGGCCGCTGTTTTTTTTAACCCGGGTTTTCTTGAAAGGAAACTACTATGAAAACTGTATTGTATCTGTTGTGTGTTGCTGTTGTTTTGTCTGGACTTTTGAGCTCATCCGCCCTGGCCCTGACTCCGCTGGGTCCTCCCAAGGCCGGACTAAAACAAAAGCAGCATAACCTTGGGTTTGTCTTTGCCAGCAGCGAGATGAACCTCAAAGTTAGTGGTTATGGTTTGTCCGAGACTCTTCCCGACATCGAGTCTAATGCCTATTTAGTCAAGGCTGGCTACGGTCTCTCTGATGGCTGTGAGTTATATACCCTCCTCGGCCTTGCCGATTTCTCTGCCGAGGACTTCGATGGTGACTCTCAGCTTGCCTGGGGTTTCGGTACAAAGTTCACTGTTGCACAGAAGAATTCGGTTACCTGGGGCGGTCTGTTTCAGATGTGCAGCTTGAGCGCCGAAGGTAGTGTTTCTGGTGATGTCCCTGGCTATGGTTGGCAGACTATTGACCTTGATGTTCAGCTTTTCGACATTCAGATCGCTTTTGGGCCTACTTATACCCAGGAATCCTTTAGTATCTACGGCGGGCCCTTCCTGCATTTCATTGAAGGTGACATGGACGTAAGTCTGTTGGGCGTGACCGGCACAGTCGATGTCGAACAAGAATCCGAATTCGGCGGCTACATCGGCGCACAGTTTGACCTGGCCGAATCTTCTTCTCTTTTCGTCGAGTATCAAGTGACCGGTGATGCCTCAGCTATTGCTGCAGGATTTGTTTGGAGGTTCTAATGTTGCGCTGCGAAGATCGGGTCCGGTGGCATAAAAAAACTGTTCACAAAGACCCAAACTATAGACGGCTTTTTGCGTGCCCCGGAAATCGCAGTGCCGGCGGGCGGTTTTACTGTCAAGGGACTCTTGCTGAACTTGTGCACATCTCCAGAGCTCGAGCAGTGCCGTCCGCCATTGATTATTTTTCTGCATACTTCATCGACGGCGGATGTCCCCTGGTATGTCACGATCCTCTCTACGAACTCCTGCCAGCCATCCGCCATCTTATTTTGTTTTGCTCATTTTTACAACGGCGGCCGGTAGCAGGGCCTGGTTCGGCTGATTTTCTCGTCTTGCCTTACCGGCCGCTGATTATATCGTGACATTCTTTTTTTAGTGTCAAAAATGGATATTGCCGATTACATATTCCGTATTGTCCAATGGATCATAATGCTGCTCTGCAGCGCCTGGATTTTATATACGGTAATAACCGAATTACCCTGGGCTCCAGGATGAGATTCGTCCGAACCGGCCAGCTGGCCAGGGAAAGGAAATAATGTTATGAGTCTTAACACAATTATCAAAGAGCCAGAGGTCAGGGCTCAGTTGAAGAAGATGATCCGCAGACCTGACTTTGGCAGCGGGCGAAAACTGTTGGCACCGCCGCTGACCAAACATTACAGCCTGACGGGCACAGCCTTCGACTACATATTCCGCTTTTATCTAAAGAGGGTGAATCCACTGGCCGTTGAGCGCAGCCACTGGGTATCTGAGACGGCAGCCTTGTATACGGATGCCTTGGTTCTGAACGCTGCCAGCGGTCGCATTGAGATCATGCCGGAGCTGGCAACCAACCCGGATAAACATGAATTGGCAGTGAAAATGCAGAGTATAATCAATGAGGCAAAAGAAAACTATCAATTGTGTCTGAAATCGGGCAGAGTCACTGATCGGCTGTTGAGTTCAGCTATCGGGTTAGCCAAGCTGGACGTTATATATCGCACAGGCCGGCCCGACCTGGTGGACCTGGCAGATGTCGACAAGAGCGACAAGGACGATCTGCGGCAACTGGTGAGGGTGATCCCGGCCGGTGACTTTAAGGCGAGGGCGGTTTGCGTATTGAATCCGACTTTTGGCGAAGCCTCGCAGCTGGTGGGTGGTGCTGACGCGGATGTGATTATAGATGATACGCTGATTGAGATAAAAACGGTTATGAAATGCCAGCTACAGTCGAAGTACCTGCATGAGCTGGTCGGGTACTATTGTCTGTATCGGATCGGCGGCGTTAATGGGGTGCCGACAGACAAACCACTGCGAAAGCTTGGCATATACTTTTCGCGGCATGGTTATCTTTACACGGTGCCGATGACGGAGTGCTGGCGGGCCAGGGACTTCAAGGCTTTTCTGAAGTGGTTCGAGGACTTGATCCGGGCCAGGCATAGATCTGCTATATCATGGGTTCTTTCCGAACGGCATATTGGCATGAAAGGGAAACCTATGGACCCCAAAACTAAATTGCGAATATATAAGGCCGTTTCCGAGTTTCTCACAGCCATCGCCACTATCGCCGGCCGCGAGGGCCGTAAGATCATCGAAAGTGCTATTGAGGCCTGGCTCAAATCCAGAACACCGAAAACAAAGACCACCTTACCTCTCCGAGTGTCAGTATAACACCCTTTTGCCCAAAGTCCATAAGTAATACCTTGGATACGACTTACTAATTCCGGGTACACCATACTTAATTCCAGACGATGTCTGCGTCCCAAAGCTCCGCAGTAATTCAGCCCAGCCGCTGTCCTCTATCAAAACCTATCATTAGCAAGCACAACTCATCGAAAAATGTTCCGTACACCTTTAATTCCCTGGGATACTTTTAATTCTTTGGTTCAGCATTTTTGCCAACATATAGCGGGCTTGCATACTTGTGTGATGCTAGCCAATGATTGTAACCGTCAATCTCAGGGCCACCGAGGTTAAGGGCAAGCTCGACACCAAACAGGACAACAACTATGTAAAGTTCATTCCCTTTTGTGTACAGCAAGTCATATTCATGGAGCACTTCATAAGATTCTGTGCCATCATAGAAAACTGATTCTGCCAAATATATAGGCCTGTAAACAAATGGCCAGTCTGGACCACGATCAAAGCGGGTAAAGTCTCTAACAGCATCCAATTCAGGTTTGTCAATGATCTCTTCTTCACAGCCTGCTATTGATTTTGTACGAGATGCCAATGCCTCAAGGCCAATCTTGCCTAAGAGGCGGGCAGTAAGTCGATATTCAGGTAGTTCCATTTTATTTTCATTTGGTGGAACAGGAATTCTGCGTTTTTTGTTGGGTACATCCATTGTGCTGCGCAGTGATCTAAAAACGCTTGAGTCAAGCACGGGCTTTTCAACTTTAAGGGCGAAGTATTGATTGCATTTGTCACATACAATACCAGGTGGCAACGTGTGTGCTGTGTTTCCAAGGGATTCAGGAATGATGTGCTCGACAGATTTCGATTCCGCCGAAGTGTTTTTACAGAAGATACATCTCATATTAGTTCTTAGTAATTCCGGGGAAACCATACTTAATTCCAGCCGATGTCTGCGTCCCAAAGCTCCGCAGTAATTCAGGGCACCCGCTGTCCCTAGTTTCTTATCAACTACATGAACAGCTTCCCACTTTTGGAAGTTTATTTCTTACGTCTATTATCATTTTTACGTATCGTGTAAAGTCGTGTCGCGGGAATGTGTGGAATAGATCATACAAATCACGGTACTTTTTATGTCCTTCCGGATAACCGGCATCCAATCCTTCTTCTCCATCGCTAAAAATATAGAGATAATTTTTTATTCGCATTGCAAAACCCTTTTTTAAAATAACCGTATTTGCCATTAGCTGAATAACATCACCTTGACTTTGATCTAAGCCAGAATCGCCATACATTGCCAAATACAACGCGACAACCTCATCTTCGATAAGCCACTTTATAGGTTTTGACATATTGGATATTCCCTAATTAATTTTTTTCTGTGGAGTTTTTGTCGTCTGTTATCTCAATATCACGATTAGTGAGTGCACAAAATAGCACATGGCAAAAGCCCACCAGTCGAAAGAACAACCCAGCTATCGAAATGACCACGACTGAGACAGTGATTTTGGCCTCTCCGAAGATGAGATAGACAACGACATTGAGAATAGCAACACCAAGTATCCATATAAGCGTGCCTATTAAATTGCCTTTCATAATGCTTCGTGCTTTTACTTTCATCGCTATCCATCCTTCTAATATACCAAGTGCTTCAGCATTAACAGGTACAGACCCTATTATAGATGCGCCGCTTTTGGCAGTCCGAGTTGACGCGATTGTTATGCCTTAACTTGTCGAGCATTCAGAATCCTAATTTGGGCCATATCGAAACACCACAAAAAAACCAGTTGATTCATCGAACACCCCGAGATCCAGATGCCTAAAATACCAATTAAGCTTTTTAGTGCTATTAACCTCCAGCCCTGATCCCTCGTATAAGCTGCGAACAAATTCTAAGTCGTCAAGCTTGGAGTCTATTTCTCTTATGACACGAGCGTACTCTTGTGCGGCCATTACGGTGTTTAATGAATGGCCTGAAGT
Source organism: Phycisphaerae bacterium (assembly GCA_041862635.1). Taxonomy (GTDB): domain Bacteria; phylum Planctomycetota; class Phycisphaerae; order Sedimentisphaerales; family Anaerobacaceae; genus NIOZ-UU13. The sequence continues at coordinate 18,708 of JBGVTO010000055.1, forward strand.
AGCAACCATGGAAGGGATAACGATACTTCCTGGCATTGCACCTCGTGTCGAACGTTCATCAAATATTGACCATAAAAACTCTCTATCTCTCGTCAATGATTCTGAATGATCTTCAGGTTGCTCAAAAACACTGTGATTTAATATTGCCAATACTGTAAAGGTGTCTTTCGATACCGCCGCAAACAACACATCATCAGTTCTATCTGCGTGTGGCATACCCTCTCTCATCTCGCCAAGATGAAAATGATGATACCCCATTACGTTCAATAAAAAATCTTTATCATCCCAAGAATCCGTATTGGAATCTGGATTATCAGCAGAAAGGGAAAAACCACGCTTTCTCGCCTGCAAAGATAAGAAAAGCGTCAAGTCATCCCCATTTTTTACTTTATTTAAGAAGGAGGCTATTTGCTCATTCAACAAATTCCATCTTGTGTCCTTCTTGGCAGAGTCTTCGATTACAACCTCCCTTTGCCGTTGCCCAACAAAGCGGATTTGCCAATTGGTGTATATAACCAATAAATCAGTCAGGCTTTTTCCTTGAAGAGCATGCAATGATTCCCTGTTATTCGGGACACGCGGAATGGCCTTAACAATTTCAGCACGAAACTTTTTTACTCTTTTGCTTTCCACTACATCAGTCATCTTTTTACATTCCCACTTGCGAGGCATAACAATGTTTATATGGTTTCCGTATAAGACTCCTTACCTTTCCGAGTGTCAGTATAACACCCCTTTGCCCAAAGTCCATAAGTAATCCCTTGGAAACGACTTAGGCCAGTTCTCCTTCTTATTAGGCCTCTTATATGGTTTCCGCCAGGCGTTGGTCCGATTCGTGCTATTACACTATTTGCGTATCTGGATACTCCCTGGAGGTTCGGCGGTCCTAAGAAACTATGGAAGTACTGTGGAATCGGCCTCAAACGCTTTGCCAGCGGCAGCGATAAGGAAGGTCATCCCAAGACAGGTAAATTGCGATTATTCCGTGGAGTCAACCGGAGGTTGAAAGATGCCATCATGGGTGCTGCCCTCAGTGCGATCTGTCAATCAAGTAATCCGTTTGCGGATCATTATGAAAGGATGGTGCGAAATGGCGTGAAACCAAGTAATGCCCGTCACACGGTGGCTCGCAAGATGTTATTGGTGATGTGGGGCATGTGGAAGACAAATTGCCGGTACGATGAAAGCCTGGTCTAAGGTGGTGAAGTGTGGTTAGAGTGATATTGGCAGATTCTTTCAGATAGCGACATGGTATGTATGGGCTATTTACTGGCCAGAGCCCCTTGCCACTCCCTGGGCGTCCTTGTTGACAGCCCCTGGTTCCGCATGGGCCTGGTTCAGCTTTTGCTACACCCAGATGATCTTCATGGGCTCCTGAAAGGGAAGCTCCGAATAGGCGTGTGGTGACTTTTATGAGATTAGCGTTTGAGAAGAAAGCAGCCCTAATGAATTCGATGGGAGTTTTTCACCGCCTCACCTTCTTACGAAGGCGGTGAAAAACTGGGACAATGACGAATCACAGAGTTGTATATGAGTTTCCGGGAATGTGGATCATGAATGATTGCCAGAATTAATGGAAAAAGATCATTGTGCCCTCTGTGGTTATTTGAAAGCTACCAGACTGTAGGCGTGTCGGATTGGAGAGCGTCACCGCTTTTGACCGCCTTCATCATTCGATGGTCGGCTCGAGACGAACCGGAGGCTCTGCCTTAGCGGATCAACGCGGCAGAGCGAACGATGGGATGCCCTTCAAAGAAAAAGTTGGGTTGATGGGAAAAAATGTTTTGACTTTTCGCTCTTCATAGGCGGGAGTGGTCCTGGTTCGGCGCTCCCCTCAAATCAAACCCTCGAAGGTCGGCGATCGCAGATGTTCCATTTCCGTCAGCCCGAAGTAGCGAACTCTACACCGCCAACCCGGCAATCGGCATATAGAACCGGAAGGACAATTTACGGGCTCTTGCAGCTTTGGTGCTTTGGCCAATTCAGCCAGGAAATCCTCCATCTGCTTTCTGTTAAGGCCGCTGCTGACCTTTCGCTTCGGCGTCCTTCTGACATCTGCCCGCATGCTTTGATCGTGTATTCGCGAAATACTGTGGTAGAATATCTCCATGGAACGACTTGAACATAGGAGTTCCGCAGTGGTTACTCAATGTCTCACAAAATAATGCTATTGTATCTAGGAGATTGCAATGTCTGAAAACGCCACCCCAGCCTGGCTTATTGCTTCTGCAGGTATTGAAGCGGTTCTAGTCATCGTGCTTGTGGTTTTCTACTACCCGAGGATATGGAGAAAGGACTTTCCAGCGTCCGGTCCTCAGCTAGAACAATCCATTGAGGGAAGGGTACTTTCACAATTCTATACGGTAGTCATGGGCTTTTTCGGTAGCTTCATTCTTTACCTCATTTGGGGAAGGCTTGTAGAGGGAGACTGGTGGCCCCTTGTTATATTGACTTTAGAAACTTTCTTACTGTTCGACAACTGGTATGGCGGTTACCGAAGATACTCCAAACTACCTTATTACCCCAGCCACTTCATTCTAGATATTGCTCTGCTATTCATCTTTCTACTTATGGCATATGCTGCCATCATGAAAACTACCCTTGTAGTGGTTGCGATCTATCTTTATGCTCTGCATGGTCTGTTGTGGGACATCCACTACGCTGGCAAAATAGCAAGCAACACTTGGGAAAGGACTGACCTTGAATCGTCGCTTCATTATGCATCGTTGCTTGCCCTGACTTTCGTTGGAATCCAATTCTATTTTGGTTGGACCAAAATGTCCTTGCTGGATTGGAAGGCGGTGGCATTTATCTTGGGCGGCTGGCTAACCTGCCGGATTTTTCTCATTTTTCACCAGAAGCAGAAAAGGGCTGCTTTCCTTCTCAAGAAGGATAGGAACAAGCAATATGAACACGCCCTGTCTCAGAGGGTAGCGTCAAGTCTGTTGTGTAAATTTAGACAAGCGCGTATTCTTCCAGTTCTGGTTAAGGTATTGCTAAGAAGACCTCCTTTTGGTAGAATCTTTACTAAGATGCGTACACAGTATGTTAGAGCCTGGTCTCGAGATAAGCTGGAGCTACATGGTCTCCTCTGTGAACCAGGGGAGAAACCCAAACGAACAGTCCTTCACGTACATGGGACCGCGGGTAACTTCTACGAGAACCGCTTCATTGACGTGATTGCTGAGCAACTTGTATCCAATAGCTTTAGCTTCTTGACCAGTGATAATAGAGGTCGCGACTATATATCAGATTTTCTTAAACTCACGGACGCCGGTCTCACTTCTGTGCGAATTGGTTCAAGTTATGAAATCTTTGAAGAGTCAATCAATGACATCGGCGGATGGATTGACTTCTTAACCGAGCGTGACTACAAGGATATCGTGCTTGAGGGGCATAGTACAGGGGCACTAAAGGTAACGTTTTACCAGAGTCAGACGCAAGACAGCAGAGTCGCAGGAATAATCCTGATGTCGGCCTCAGATGACATCGGGCTTCGAAAGCGTTCGTTGGGGGGGAGGTTCGCGGAATCTCTTGAGGTAGCTCAGGATATGGTGAAACAGGGCAAGGGAAAGGAGTTCATGCCTGATTGGGCCTATGACTTTCCTATAAGTGCGCGGACTTATTTAGACCTGTTTGGCTCTCAGAGCAAGAGCGGTCTTTTCCAATTCAGCAGTCCTACGTTTGAATTCACAGAACTGAAAAAAATACGCTGCCCAATACTCGCCTTCTATGGAACAGAAAAAGAAGCGACAGTGGGTAGTGTAGACGAGGCACTCACACTAATAAAGAACAACGCCACATCAAGTGCGGCATGCGAAATAGCTAAAATTGTTGGGGCGCCGCATAACTATCGCGGGTACGAAAAACGGGCTGCGGGTCTAATAGTTGATTGGTTATTAAGAACGCTCAAAAGCGCGTGATAATAACGATTGTAGGTGGCCAGCATACCGAACAAGGTGAAAGGTTTGCGTTGTAAACTCGGTGGTCACTTTTACAGAGAAAAATTCTCTATCCGCGGCACAATTCTCGTTTTCCCTTCCCCCCTAACTTAGCCTTCTGCTCTATAAACATCTATCCTGCTAACACCTGAGAAGATATAGAAAGGAAAGGGCTCAGAAATTACAGCATCTACCCCAAGTCTACAATATTCTTCAGCGAAGTTGGCGCCTGTCTCTGCGAAAATGACAAGCTTTTTGTTTCTCACTGCACATTGACGCATTATCTCGTCTAGCGTCTCAGTGGAAAGTGCCATGCCAGTCACAAGAGCTAGATCGCACTCCGCTATTCTCTGCCCGTTTGTATCACAGCTTTCAACCCTTACGTCGGATATTGTGGTACCCACCAAGCCCGGGTCGCGATCTGTTGCATATACTGTTGCTCCTCTAACCTTTAGTTCCCTGATGATATTCCCGACAACTCCTATGTTAACGATAGTTTTTCCTTTGAGACTAGAAGTTGACGCTAGTTGGAGAGCAACCTCGTCAACCACTATTCTTGCCCTATGTTTGCTTTTTTCTAGAGCGGTGCCATCTAAGACGAAGCTTCTTGAAGGTCGTTTCGGAAACACAGAATAGACCGCGTCGAGAGTGGCTATCTCGATGCTGGAGTATGACGAGCGGATAAGTCTGGCGTCCTGTCCAAGAAGGTTTCTATCAAGGACAGGGTCCTCCTCTGTATAACAGCAACCCTGGTGGAGCGTTTGGGCAACAACAACGGTGTACTCAAACAATCTTTCCTGAGCGTTAGGTCTGAACAAAAGGTTGAGGCGCCATAGGCCACGTAAAACGAAGTTATCGTTACCGAGATTTGCACTTCGCTCTATTGCGATGGCCCTCAGCTCGTCGATTATCACGCTCCTTTTCCTCCGTAATCATTCGGTACTTCATGCAACCTTAAATCGATATCTCACAAAATTAGTAAAACCGAAGCCAATTTCTCGATATGTCTTAATGGCCTTACTGTTGTCTTCTCCAACGCCAAGATTTACCGTCTCAACACCTCTCCTCCGTAATTCGAAGGCTATGCCCTCGGTAATCTTACGGCCAAAGCCCTTTCCCCTGAACTGACTGTCCACATAGATTGCGTTGATCCATGCCTGATTTTCGTCGTATGCAGCATGCCCAAAAGCGGCCACCTTCGTTCCAGAAAGGATTACTTTGCTAACACCATTAGGGTTTGAGGTTGTAATATTGACGAATTGCCTTGCCTGTTCCGGGGTCCACCACTCCTGCGCAAGAAGTTTGGCTACCTGATCCATATACCCATCCTTTAGATCGTTTGAGTCGTCAACTACATTACGGACTTTTGATGTTGCCATTGTCATCTCCAAGCGCCTGCTGTGGAAGGGCCACCCTAGTTCGTTGCCAGTGTTTACCTGGAAAAGATTAAAGTAAACCTTGGGACCGAACATCGCGGCTATTCCGCGGATTGTCTCTACGTAGTCTTCTCCACTAGTGTACCATTCCTCAATAACGTTGCCATCTTTTGATCCGAATTGGTAGAAAATGTTGCTAAATACATGCTGGTTTACTCTTGAGAGGGTGTAATATGTCCCTATAAAGTAACCTGGTTGCGTGTTCTCCCATATATAGGAGCGAGTTAAGCCTTCAAGCATCTGTGGCCTTCCCTTAAGGAACGCATACAAGTCATCAACTGAGTCTGGGCCAAATCTTTTGATTTGGATCTTGATTGCCTTCATGATTATAAATATATCATGCCTTTTCTTAAATGTAAAGCCTTGTGCGATGTACGCTGGTGAGCATTCCCGAAAACCTTTGGATTGCCTTTTCGATCTCTTTCTGCAAACACTGAGGTGAGGGCAGAAATCCGCCGCCCTCGGACATAGAGAAGGTCAAATGCCATCAGCCTCAACTTCCACACAGAAGATACCAGGATTTCACAGAGGTTCGCTGCCGAGTTAGTTACCAACGCAACTGCGACATTACCCTCATAGGCGGGAAGAAATATTACGGAGGCTTCGGTCATCGCTGGCTCCTGATGGTCCTATGAACATCACCATGGAAATCAGGGTGTTTTGAGCTCATTAAAGAGGTGGCTTGGGCCTGAACCGCTACGGTGATAATGTTTCTTCTCAAATTCATGATCGTTACTCATTTCAGCCCTGATGGGCCTATGTATGTTGTCGAGGATGAAATCGAGATAGATTACCCGTTGGACTCACCACCTGTAGGTAGGTCCCCATTCCCCAGTTTGGACCCACTGGAACTTGAAATTGGTCAAGCCTACGTTGTTTCGAAGCAAACACCCCTAATGCCCTCTCATAGCCCTGCTGATCCTATTGCAGCCATACAGCAGATTAAGCAGATTCCTAAAGGGGGAGGATTTAGGGTTCTTGAAGTTTACAAGGAGAAAAACAAACCTTGGTATATGGCGTTTTGTTTTTGTGTCGCTCGTATAAGTTTATAATCGCCTGCCCTGTTGAGGTTCCAATACCGACTGACTGAGAAATACGGAACCATCTGGCAGTTCCGCTCAGACAATCTGCTCGACTGTGTTGAAGACACTAATGGGAACCGCATTACTCTCGGTTACGCGTCCGGCCGACTAACGACCATTACTCACTCCAACGGGGACCAGTTATTGCTGACATACAACGTCGATGGACGGATCTCGGAGGTTGCCGACCCGAGGGGCGCTGGAACCTACGATGATTACATAGTGACGTTCGCATATGATCCTTCCGGTGAGCATCTGCTCAGTACAACGGCACCAGGTGGCCGGGTAACCACATACGGCTATGAGACAGCCGGTACGGTTCAGCAGAGGCATGCACTCCTGTCTGAAGAGTATCCCGACTTCACCCACAGCTACTTCATTTATGACAGTCATGGCCGTCTAATTGAAACAAGCCGTGACGGTGGCGCTGAGGCGGTCACGTATAGCTACGATTCCGCTGGGACTCTTACGACAAAAGATGCGCTCGGTTGAGAGACAATTCTCTACTTTGGCTTAGGCGGCCAACTCGTCCAGGCCCGAGATAGTGAAGGTAACATTATTAACCTTGCTTACGACGACAATTACCAACTGAACCAACTGGCGGGTGCAGGCGGAGAGCAATATTCCTATGCTCATGACACACAAGGCAATGTTCTAACTATTGAGGACCCGCTCAGACGTACCACCGCTTTCGGCTATGATTCTAATAACAATCTAATATCGGTGACCGACGCTCGGGATAACGGGCTGGATTATCAATATGATTCGTCAGGCAATCTTCTCTCGATTACCTATGAGGACGGAACAATCGAATCCTTTACTTACGATGGTAACGACAATGTATTGACTTGGACAAATCGGAGGGGAGATACAGTTACTTACACCTACAACACAGCAGGACAACTCACCAGCAAGGATTACCCTGATACACCCGGGCTTGTCGATCATGTCTATACTCATGATAATGCTGGTAACCTTATCTCTGCTACTGGTTTGGAGGGGACTACTACTCTGACATATGAGCCCAGTACGGATTGGCTGAGCCGCATCGACTACCCTGGGGGGCAATTCTTTACGTTCGAATACGACAATCTCGGCAGGCGAACTAAGCGCACAGACCGGGAGGGCCGCGTGGTCAACTACATATACGACAATCTTGGTCGTCTGGACACGATGACTGATGGCGCTGGTAGCCTCATCGTGGACTATGGCTATGATGCAGCGGGCCTGCTAGTCCTAAAAATCCTCGGTAACGGTGTCTATACGACATACGAATATGATTCAGCCGGTCAATTAACACGATTAGTAAACTATGCCCCTGATGATACTATCCTGCCCCGATTCGATTACACTTATGATGCTTCCGGCCGCAGGACGTCAATGACTAATCTCGATGGGACATATAGCTATGGTTACGACCCACTTGGCCAACTCACGAGCGTGACCTATTCGGCCCTTTGAATCTTCAACCGCGTCATGGTAAACACTACGCTCGCATCGGCCACGTAGATCGTCTCCGGGCCACTTACAGCCGCAAAGGCGGTGTGCGTTATATGTTCTCAAAAGCACCGGGCTTGCGAACCAGCCAGTCTATAATGTGCCGGTAATTGATGCAGTGGTTATTTTCGCCTCGTAAGCGAGGTAAAACCTCAATCCTTCTCTGCCCTTAATGATCAGCGACAATTATTCTTACCGTCCGACGGCAGTCAATCAGGAGCGTGTATCACAGGTGGATGAAGGCCGGCTTGTGGCAGGAAGCAGAATATATCTGGCCCGAGCCGCTACGGCCGGACCGAGACTTGACTAAAGTAGACAAGCTTGTTGGCCTCAAAAACATTCAGGAGGTTAGGGAATTTCGAAGGAATTTTCTGTCCGTTATCGATCGTCAACTCATTGAACTCTTAAATACTGGCACAGCACCCAAAGCTGCAATCACCACGGTAGTCGAGGAGGTGAAGACAAACCGCCTCATACTGGGAACAGAATGCGAAGCGCCGGCTAAACTTGATGCCCTTGTCCGTGAGATTGATAATTCGGCTAACGGCGGCCAGATCGACAGAGATAGGATTCAATCTCTGGTGAATCAAGCATGCAGAAGTGAAGACCGACGAAAATATCTGTTGCGATTCCTTAAAGAAGATCCTGTTAACTGGGAAGCGTTGAAAAGCACCGCAGTCCTTCTGAAAAATTCACGCCCGGAGCTATCCGATGCAATCCAATGGCGGCACATTCTTGCCAGGACTCTCTTACGCTGGCACCCGGATATCTACCAGGCTTACCTAGATACAGTAGCGACTTATACAGGGGAAAAGTACCACTACAAGCCATATATTGTTGGCAAACCTCTTCGTCAGGCACCACCGAGCAATCAGGAGATGCTAGATTTTCTAAGCAAGCGCTGGAACGGCAGTTATGTTCAGAACAGCACGGGCCCTCTTACTTCTGAGATCGAGACCGGTAGCGGGGGCGCGTTTCGAACATACGACCTTCCGGAGCAGCAGTGTGCCGGAACATCTGTCTTTTTTCCTTACGGATTAGCATTTACATCTACCGCATGGTGTAGGACAGAATCAACATTCGTAAATGCCTTGTTCATCAGATTTGGTGAAGAGTGCTCCAATATTGCGCAGGAGATCATATGTCAGGAAGGGGAATCCGGCGCTCGAAAACCTGCGTTTTTTCGCTAAAATCAAAGGTGGGTAAGTTTAGACAATTGCTATTCTTCATTCTTCGGGCTTATTGACGTTTGAAAAGCACAGGCCTCAACAACATCTCCCCAATATAATCTCCGATTGCTTACAATCCATGCGCCAGGATTGGACCAGTTTCTTCGAGCTTCTGAAGGAGATCCTGTCTTTTCCTGGCAAGCTCTTTTAATCTTTTCTTCTTGTAGGGTTTAATCTCGGCAACCACTGTTCAAAAACCCGCGTATTGCCATTTCGCCAAAACCGATCGGACTGTGTCTTCCACTCTGAGGCGCGCTTCGACTCGTTCCCAACCGTTCATCAAGAGTTTATCATACGGTGTCTCAACATGACGAAAATGAGCGACCACTGCCAAACGAACGGCATGCTCATCAAGAGCCTTCGCAGCAGCAGACCGACCGACTCTGCCGCTGTATTTGGTGCACGCGTGTTCCGCTATGGATCTTGCGGTCTTTGAAGGGCATTTCGGATAGAGCTGCCGAACCCTCTCTGCAAAACGCTTGATGTAAGTGAGGTTTAGTTCGGCCCTACGGTCCGCAAGGACTGATTGGTTTGATCGATAAGTCGCGTCGCTATGAGGCCACTGGTGATGGCTTGTGGGCGATGACAGCCTTTCTCATTTTGCGAGAGAAGGTACTCAAGCCTTTGCTGGATTCGAGTCTGAGAGGAAGATATGCTGTAAGCAGTGAACTTCTGCGAGAACTAAGAAAAGGACTTTATCATCTGCAGAGGAATGGTAAGAACTTTGTCACGAACCTGTCCTTGAGCCAGTCTTGAATATCTCACTAAATCTTTGCTTAGTCACTCTGCTTGAAAGGACCGAGCCAGTAATCCTCCTCCTGCTCCGATAAACGTCAAGAACTCAACAACCTCTACACATGCCAACACACGCATAAGCCCCATAGGGGACAAATCGCCGTATCCAAGAGTCGAGGCTGTTACTACACTGAAATATACGCAGCTGGCGAATCCTGCCTCACAGACACCCTTACATGAGCTAAGCTGGTGTCCTAACCTGCCTGCTGCCATGAACCCAAAGGCAAACAGCGTTCCTATAATGGCAAAGGAAAGGACTACAAAGGCGAGAGCTCCTATTCCCTGGTATATTCTTGATTTTATGTGCAGGATCTCCCGCATCCAACCACATAGCCAAAACAGACCCACAACAGGTGCGGTAAGCACAGGCACGTAGAGCAGCACACTATCCTCTCTGGCATACTGAACGATCACAACTATCAGCACCCAGACAGACACAAAGATTAAAAGACGTACAGTTCTCCCCATATTCACTAGTGTCCATTACCTGCCTCACCAGCTATCCCAACGTGTTTCGTTCTGTATCTGCGGTACGCTCTCCTTCGAATATCACCAATTACCGAATAACCGAGAGTTGCCCCAAATGTGAGTGATTTCCAAAATACACCTGCAAGCTCCGCATACATATTGAGCACACGCTGTCGTTTTGCTGATTCACTCGTCTTATACAAGCTCGCCTCCGTACGCTCTATGATGTCTTTCTTGCCTTCCTTTTCGCAAAACTCAAAAAACCTGTACCAAGCATTCTTTCCTGGGTCTTCATCGAGATTGATATGCCTAGACCCAGTTGCATGCAACAGCGCTTCCGCTGTCGCATCAGGATAAGACCTAACGTAGTAAGCCAAGAGGTCCTTATTAAACTCGGATTCCTCTAATGTTTGAGCAACAAACTTACCGTCCAACATAATTTTATATTTGGACCCGTTACCTAATAAATCCCTACGTAACAAATTCACGCGTTCCTCATCCGTAGGTCTCTTTATCGCGGGAACCAAGGGGGAATACTGCTCGGGAATACCCAGAATATCGTCCACCACAACTTTTCCCATGGTTCTGAGAACGTGGCCCGCATGTTCGGCAGACATAGAGTTCAGAGCACCGTTAAGATCCTCAAGAATCTGTGACCAAAGAATTCCGCCATCTATGCCGGTCATTGGGAAAATAGTGGCTTTGTGAAAATCATTCAGCCACTTTTTGAAGTTTTCCCAGATACGTGTGCGTGTTTGCAGTTCCTCCATGAGAAATGAACGCACAGAATTATTGGCCATGTCCAAGCCAACTCTCGCGAGCCGCTCAGTCCTTTGGCGGAGCCGAGTTTCTAGATCACCATTGAGGTAAAGCCCTACATCTGCATTCCAGATTCTGGTTCCTGATAACGTGAAACTGTGACGCTTACGCTCAACCCATTCTCCCAGAAGTGTATCACCTAAATTATGAGCTAATGACCATCCCAAGCTGTCGGACCGAGCATCGCTGTTTTGCATAACCAGGCCTACGATTGGGACTTCGAATTTTTCTGGGTTTGAACCAACCGTTTTGATGATAACCCGTACAACATGGGCCTTATCTCCATTCCGCGCGGAGGCTGCTATCCTTAACCTACCTTCGTTGCTTTCCTTGTCCAACGCACTTCCTTCGAGCACATTATAGATAACGACGTCGAATGCGGGTACATCGTAGGGATAACGCTGATCGTAGGCGGAACCGAGCGCCTTCATTATTATAGTCTTTCCATCGAAGGAAGAGTCAATCCAGCGATCCTCTTTTAGCCTTTCAACAACTTCTTGAACGAATTCTGTACGTAGGCTTTTAACGGGGTCCCAAAGCCTGCGTTTCACATCATAAACGTCTGACTTCAGAACCTTTGCGACATACCGTAAGTGCTTATAGTCAGGTGCCGGACTCCGAGTGAACACGAGATATGCGTCCTCTTTGCTTGTCGGTATAACCAGGATTTTCAGAGCCCAACAACAGCAAAACACAAACGGCATCCCCTCGACTTTTGGCAATAGTTGCTTGACGTGCTCTAAAACCTTGCGGCAGGTTCTCTTCCCTTCCTCCGACCTATGAATTTCATGACACAACTCAGGTAGTTCAATTACGAAATCTTTACGGTCTACTTCCGACAGCTTTGCAAAGAAAAGTCTGCTCTTAGAACGAACTTTTACGTGTACCATCGACATCGCCTTTCAAAGCTGTACTGTAAGACCTACAGCCTCCTCCTTCCTTTAACATATTTTTCGTTAAAATTCTATGTTACATTATTTTTTTTAATGGTTCTCCTGCTTTTATAACTTCGATCAAATTAGGATGTCACTTTTCATTCTAATAAAATCTCCTCTAAACTCTCTATTTTACCTATACTTACGTGCAATTTCAAGCAATTATTTTCCTCTATAGAAAGTTGCGGTCACTTGTATAATAAGAACTAAATTTCTAATCTTAACTCTCCAAATACATAACTCTTTATAAGAAAAGCAATTACGAAACGTCCGCCTTTAAAAGCCTAATTATACTAATAGTGTAGACTCACCAAGTCAAGAAAAAACCTTCAAAAATAAAAAAAATTGGCTTTATAAACCAATATTTGGTAAAAGATTTTTTTTATTGAAGATTCACACTTACCGTATTCCTGATACCGCTACCCGCCTTCGGCCAGAAACTCGAAATCCTAATCTTTCGACCCATTCGACTACGCTCAGGGCAAGCTTTTGCGCTCAAGATGACGGTTGACCAAAGGCCGTAAGAGGTAATTTTTTAAGATAATGAAAGGATAGAAAAATGGATCAAAAAAAACCGATCAAAAGTTACCGAGTAGGAGGGATTCAAGCCTCTATCTGGAAAAACGAAAAAGAACGCGACGGTAACACTGTCTTGCAATACTCGGTCCGCATTCAAAAGCAGTACCGCAACGATGAAGGTGATTATCAGAATACAGATTTCAGAACAACAGTAGTTTGGAAGTGGTATGAATGGACACAGGAATTGTATAGTGATGCAGTTGGTTTGACAATTGGAGGTCCGTGTTTTCTGAAGGCATTCTCTCATTATTTTTGTACTCGCTCTGTTGATCAATTTTATGTTCCTCGCCAGGAACAGTTACTGCGACGACATCCGGTGACATGGATTAGGGAAAAGATGTTAGTAGACCGTGCAAAGAAACTTGGATTTAATGATCTAGCGAATCACGTCGATTCAATGTGGCAGGAGACCGCAAATACACTTGGCATAAGTGAAGACTATGAAGGAACTTGGGCAGAGGAGTTCTTCGTTCCTCTTGGAAAAACAATAGATGATATGCTAGAAGAATCTGAACCTCTTCAATTTAACGGAAGAGATATTGACCCGAAAGATGGCTGCCAAAATCCTATACAGCTTCTCAATTCCGCCTGGGACAAATTTGAAGAAGATCCGTTTAGTTATCGATTTTGGGAGAAAAATGCCATAGAAAACTACTTAAGATCTCTCTGATGCGATGGCTTCTAAATATAATGAAGTATCTACCACTTGGGTCAAAGACAAATCACCTCTTATCTTATTGAAAGCTATGTTGAGTGCCTTTTCTTTCTCTAGGCGACAAATCGCAGATACAGATTTTCGGCGTCCGCCCCCACGGGGGCGGGTTCCAGAGTTGACCTATTTAGGTGCTCTGGTTATTACACTGATCTCCTCAGCATGGAGCTTCTCCAACTCCTTGCCGGACAATCCTTTTTTGTGCTTTGCATAAGTTTGCTGAATCCTGCTGCACTCTTTATCGAGTTTTCGCAATTTCCATTGGTACTTTATCGCTTCAAACATTATGAGACTCTCTCTATTTTATTGGCCAGCCGCCGTGAGAGTCGATTGTTTCGTCAACCTCTTTGGGCCTTATTCCGGTCAGATTCTTCCGCATTCAAATTATCATTTAATCCCAGCTCTCGCAGCGCAACTTTTGTCTCTTCCATCTTTTGCGTGGAAATGCCAGATTCAGGAGATACTTCTATTATGACCTTCAACTTCAAATCTTTTTCGGCAGCAAACTTAGAGACTACCCTCGTATAGAAATTCATCCATTTTTGCGGCGGTACTTCTCCACTCCACGTAAGCGTACCTGCTTCTGGCCTCGGTCCGACTGGCGGCTCGATTTTCTCCTTCAGCCCGATGTTTACATTTGCTGCGCCACGAACTGCTCCCACAGCGGCGGTAACAACGAAGTTGCCTTCATCTTTTGCAGCACAGAAGACACCATCTTTGTCGATTCTACCGCCGGTAGCATGCCACTGGATATTTTCCAAGGGAAAGTCGCGCCGTGCTGGTCAAGCCCTTTTGCCATGAATGTCTGCTTCTTTCCCATCTCCAGCCCTATCTCCGATGGGTTGAGCACAATGGAAGTTAGCTTCGGGGGTTCGATGTGTTTTTTGGCCTCTTCGGCTTTAAGAATAAATAGAAAGCAGAAAAAGCCATGGAAAGATAATTTGGCGAAGAAAAAACAACTGGTTGAGAAACTGGAGGAAGTTGAGAAACGGTATGATTTTTATACAAATTTATATCGTCAATATTCCGCTGATTTGCTGAAATTGTGTGTATACGCAAGAAAACTAATAACAAATGAGAATATCAGGGCTCACCTTGAAAACAATCTACCCGAGATATTAGAGCGATTTGAAAAAATCGTCTTTGAGACTGAAGGGCAGAAAATTGCCTGAGATAATCAACATCAATAGTAATTGGATCGAAGCTCTGGAGAAAACCTTTGTAATCGTAAGTAGGCATAAACAGGTTGAAACATGCTAAGAGTTCGATGCATTGTCCCACCGAAAAACTTCGTCCTTTTTGTCACTGAAGGACCTACGTGAACTCGCTTCATATAACTAATTGTATTATCTTGGCGGCATAAACACCATAGGAAACCTTCGCACTCTCCTGTGTTGTGTCCGCGAGACCTTGGGATATTCCTTGATTTTTTGTAGGCCATCTTCTGCCTAATACTGGGTACACAGATGTAGCAGAGTTGTACTCCTTGAAACATAACTAAACTTTCTTACGGGCCTTCTCAGCCCTTAATGAATGTCAGAGTTGTCGGTTTACAGGAGCCGCGAATTTCTGTAACTCTTTACACATCTGAGACTTATCTATTGTCGGCCACACAGACCCCGACACAAAGATCTGATAGGTCGTATGTTCGAAACGCGCCCCCGCTATGAACCTACGACCCAGATAATGACGAATAAGCCTAAAGAACAATTTGCTCATCTTTGGTCCCGAAAATGTTCCTTCATGGAATTTTTTATACTTGGTTTCGGCTTTGCACCAAAGATAAGATTTACAACAAAGAGAAAAAGCTCGTGGAAATAATCAAGGACAGCCTTTCATAGGGCCGCAAGACGTTCACTTATTGTCAGTATACGAAGGACGTCACTGGCAGGTTGTAGGAACTGCTTCTGGATGATGGTATAAACGCGGAGGTCCTGAGGGCCTCGGTGGAACCGAAGAAAAGAGAGGAGAAGACCT
>JBGVTO010000056.1:0-11163 GCA_041862635.1 Phycisphaerae bacterium
TTCTCACCGTGGAGAAGACATCGATTCCACAGGCCTCCATCGCCGGTCTGGCGCGCTGCGGGTAACGGCACTGTTCTTCTACGTTACATTCTTCACAGAAATAGCACGGCCCGGCACCAAGCCCGAAGGCCTTCCAGGCGCCGCGAAGAAAGAATTCCCGCTCAAGCTCAGCTACTATCGCTTTTATCTCAGCCTGGGGAGTAAAGTGAACCAGAACCGCCCGGCTGTATGCATCCAGAACCTCCCGCATCTGCTGTGGTGTTGGCGTATAGGGTGGACAAACCAGGCACTGCCCGTATCCATCACATCCAAACCGGCACTTGAGCCGAACCCAGGCAGCGGTTTCGACGTCTGAAGGCGAGATTATACGGGCGTCCTTAACGTGAGGTTTTTGCTTTGCCGCCTCGCACAACTCCCTGTCGGATAACTTTGCCTTTTTTGCCGTTGTTTTATTTTTCATCGATCTTTTTCTTGATTTCGTTAAGCAGATTGATTGCCTCGATGGGGGTGAGGTTATTCACATCTGAGGAGGCCGGCCTTTCAATTTACTATTGACTATTTACTATTTGGACAAACAAGAATTGTTATTCAATCCTGTTCTATTTCTTTTTTAATCCCGTTTAATAGGTTGATTGCTTCTATTGGCGTAAGATTATTTATATCGATTGAACTTAATTTCTCCAGAACGCTCCTATGTTTCTGGACGAAGAGGGAGTCCTTGTCCGGTTGTTTTGTTTTGTGTTTTGAGAGATGTTCGCCGGTAGCTTCTTTTTGAAAGGTGCTTTCGAGCTCTTCCAGGATTTCTTTGCTCCTCTCAAGAATATTTTTTGGCAGGCCGGCTAATTTGGCAACGTGGATGCCGTAACTTTTGTCCGTTCCGCCGGGCAGAATCTTATGCAAAAATACGACCTCGTCCATCCATTCGCGGACAGCTACATTGCAGTTCTTGAGGTTTGTAAACAGCTCGGCCAATTCGGTCAGCTCGTGATAGTGCGTGGCAAAAAGCGTTCGGCATTTTAGCTTATTTGCGATATGTTCGGTAATCGCCCAGGCCAGAGAGAGGCCATCATACGTGCTTGTCCCCCGCCCCACCTCGTCAAGAATGACCAGCGACTTGCCGGTGGCGTTGTTGATGATGTTGGCCGTTTCAGTCATCTCGACCATAAATGTCGATTGGCCGCGAACCAATTCGTCCGAAGCACCCACGCGGGTAAAGATTCTATCGACCAGACCAATCTCAGCATCTTTGGCGGGGATGAATGAGCCGGTCTGCGCCATCATGACCAGCAGGGCCACCTGTCTTATATAAGTGCTCTTGCCGCTCATATTGGGGCCTGTGATGATAAGGATATCGCCGGTACTGTTGCCAAGCTCGACGTCGTTCGGCACAAACTCCGGGCCGAGCGTTTCAGCTAAGACCGGATGTTTGCCTTCGCGAATAATAAGCTCACCGCCGCCGGTTACTTTCGGGCGGATGTAGTTTCGGCGCCTGGCAAGATATGTTAGGGCCGCCAGACAATCGCATTGGGCGATAGTGTCGGCAAGCCCCTGCAATCGGCTTACATACTGGGCGGATTGACGGCGGAGCTGGTCGAAGAGCTGCTGCTCCAATTCGAGCGCCTTTTCCTCTGCGCTAAGGGCCTGGGTCTCGTATTCCTTAAGCTGTTCGGTGATGTAGCGTTCGGCGTTTTTGATTGTCTGCTTGCGGACGTAGTCGGCGGGGACCTTATCGGCCGAGGAGTGGTTTACTTCGATATAATAGCCGAAGACCTTGTTATATCCGATTTTAAGGTTTGCGATGCCGGTGCGCTCGGACTGTTCTTTCTGATAATTCCTCAGCCAGCTTTGGCCGTTTTTAGAGATTGAACGCAGACGGTCAAGCTCTTCGGAAAAGCCCGCTTTTATCACACCGCCGTCGCGAACGTGCGAAGGAGGTTCCGGCTTGATTGCCGTCTCGAGCAGGTCGGCTAATTCGTCCATACTGTCGCATTGGCCGGCCAATCGCACGAGCAGGTCGGCGCCGAATTGCTGCAGAATTCCTCGCAGCAGGGGTATTTGCCGCAGTGTCGCAGCGAGGGCAACCAAATCTCTCGGAGACGCCCGGAACGTGCTGATGCGAGCGGCAATTCGCTCGGTGTCGGATATGTTTGAAAGTAGTCTGCGAACCTCAGCTAATTTGTCATCGACATCTTTGATTTCTTCGACGGCATCCTGTCGCAGCTCGATAGCACCGAGCTCACAGAGCGGCATACACAGCCAGTTTCGGAACATCCTGCCGCCCATACCGGTTATTGTTTCATCGAGGCAGTCCAGCAGTGAGCCCTTTTTGCTCTCGGTGCGAATGGTCCGCAGGATTTCCAGGCTCCGCAGGCTGGCCGGGTCGATTTGCAGAAAGTTCTGGCGACTGATTTTTTTCAAGTTCCGGATATGGCTGAGCGTGGTTTTTTGTGTCTCGTTGAGGTATTCGATGACAGCACCGGCAGGGCAAATAAGGCCATCCTCATCGTCACTGACGCCAAAGCCCTCGAGCGTAGCTGTCCCGAAATGCTTTAGGAGGCGCTGCCTCGCCTGATAAGGGTCGAAATACCAGCCTGGACGTTCGGTAATAATGGCGTTGGTCAGCTGCGTGATGTCTCGAACGAGTTTTTTTGTCTCGGCTTCAAATAATTCGCCGCGCCTGTCGGCAAGCAGACACTCGGCCGGTGACAATCGCAGCAGCTCATCGAGCAGTTTTTCTTCGCCCAGCTCCTGAACGAAAAAATGACCGGTCGAAATATCGACCCAGCTTATTGCGGCCTGGTGCCTTGTGCCCAGACTGACGGCGCAAAGAAAATTATCCTCTTTAGCGGTTAGCAGCATATCATCCGTCAGCGTACCGGGTGTAACGATTCGCACGACGTCGCGTTTGACAACGCCCTTAGCGGTCTTAGGGTCTTCGACCTGCTCGCAGACTGCGACCTTGTAGCCGGTCTGTAACATTTTTTTCAGATACCCGTCAACAGCGTGATATGGCACGCCGGCCAGCGGGATGGGATTGCTGCCTTTGCTTCGGCTGGTCAAAGTTAAGCCCAGGACCTTTGAGCAGGTCTTGGCATCTTCGTAAAAGGTCTCGTAGAAATCGCCCATGCGAAAAAACAGTATGCAGTCGGGATGTTTTTGCTTGAACCGGTGAAACTGCTTCATCGCAGGCGTTAGTTTTTCAGCATTTACACCCATAGACGTAGATTATACACGAAGCTGACCATTTAACAACCGTAATAGGCGGCCTGCAGCGGCTAAACCTGCAAAAAAAATGCAAGATACTGGCAATTTCAGGCCAGATGTATTATTTTACTGAAATAGAAAGCTTGCCACTGTGGCTAAGCGTTCTAAATGCAAACCTCAGTTCAAGAGAGGAGTAAACCATAATGAACCTATCAACAACTGCAAAACTGCCTATGAGTTTAAGCAGCGCTCTTCCGGCCGTGGCAGCTTTTCTTGTTATCTTAGCTGCCGGCGTAGGGGCCCAGCAAAGGCTTGGTGAGCTTGTAACAATGGGCGGCTTCGATTGGATGATTGGTGAATGGGCGGCCACGACCGACCAGGGCGGGAAGATTCACTCTTCCTATAAATGGGAGCTCAATAAGAATCTTGTTACTCTGGGCTTTAAGATGGGCGACTTCGAGGGTCGCGGAATGATCTACTACGTGCCCTCCGAGGATAAGGTGGTTCAGGTCGGCGTAGATAACAGAGGTGGTATAGCCAAAGGCGTCTGGGATGCTGATGGTGACAAGGCCGTCGCGAGGCTCGAGTACACTCCGGCCGAGGGCGAGATTCGAAGAATGGCTTCCATTCACTCGAAGGTGGATG
The DNA here is from genome assembly GCA_041862635.1 of Phycisphaerae bacterium. Taxonomy (GTDB): domain Bacteria; phylum Planctomycetota; class Phycisphaerae; order Sedimentisphaerales; family Anaerobacaceae; genus NIOZ-UU13. The sequence continues at coordinate 3,850 of JBGVTO010000056.1, forward strand.
CCAATACGATGAAGGTGGAGTTTTACTCAATGGATAGCGACGGCCGGCTTGCCGAAGAGCCGCGGGGTACATTAGAGTATAAGCGCCAGAAAAAACAGGCCGACAAAAAGAAGTAGGTATAGGCTGCCCTGCAATTTCTGTCAAAACCCATAATCAATAATCAATTACTAAGTGGTTCGTAGAATTCTTCCGGTCGGTCGCTGAGTGTGTTTGTCAGTGTGCCTAAGTTTTCAATAGTACATTCGATGCGAGCGCCCGGCTGTAAATAATCGCCTGTGGCCAAACCTACGCCGGACGGTGTGCCGGTGGCTATGACGTCACCAGGTTCCAACGTCATTATGTAACTTAAGAACGAGACTATATCGGTTACCGGGTAAATCATCTGCGAGGTATTTGCTTTCTGGCGGACTTGGCCGTTGACGGTAAGTGTCATATCCAGATTCTGCACATCTGCGACTTCGTCGCTGGTCATCAGGTACGGCCCCATCGGCAAAAAGCCGTCGGCCCATTTGCCGTTCAGCCAATCGTAGAATTCGTCCCACGGTCGTTCGGCCCTGTTCTTTGTGAAAGTTACGCTGCGGGCTGATATATCGTTGGCGATAGTGTAGCCGGCTATGTAGTCAAGGGCACCGTCGGCTGTAACAGCTTTGGCTTCCTTACCGATTACCACCGCGAGCTCAAGCTCATAATCTATATCTTTGCTGTAAGCCGGCCAAGGTATCTGCTCATCGGGCCCGATTACGACCGTCGGCGGCATAAGAAACGGCCTGGGTACTGTCGTCAGGCGCGGCGAATCCGAGAGGCCGACCTTGAAGCCGCGAGTGACACTGGCCTCCTTGATATGCTCGCTGTAATTGCCCGCCAAAGCGAGCACTTTGTCCGGACGAGGGATAGGTGCAAGAAGCCTGACCGAATCGATGGGGATTGAATCGCCAGCCGAATCAGTCAGGTCGGCGAGTTTTTCGAGGCAGGCTGAGCCTTTTTGCAGAATTTCTTTCACGCTGCGGGGTGGATTCGGACCATCCCAGGCCGATGGAATATCAATCAATCCATCGGCTGTCATAATTCCACAGGAAACCGACCGAGCTTTAGAATACGTAATCAATTTCATTTGCTTACCCTTATAGCCGATTTTTTTCTAATAGTGTATGAACGCTCTGCCTTGACATTTAAGCTTAAATTCCTCCTTTAGTCAAATGAGATACCAATTTGCAGAGAAAAACCTAAAGTCGCTGCACCTGGAAGCCCGGTGAGAAGCTCACCAGTTGTATTGAACTCAATTTTTGAGTATGCAAGAGCAGTTAATGAGGTGGAGTTTAAAAAGATATAGATTTAACCGTCCCAAAAGCTCATCAAAGATTCCCGGCCTCAAGGAACTTTACAAGATTATACACAACAGAATTGTAAGGGACATCAATGCCGAGCTTGTCTGCTAATTCGATAACAGCGCCGTTCAGGGCGTCAATTTCGGTTCTTTTACCGGCTTTTATATCCTGAAGCGTGGATGACCTGTGCTGAGCCGTGTCCGGTACAAGCGTGCTGTAGAACACGTCGAGAAAAGCATCGGGCGTCTGAAAATGTGTCTGGTAACCTGCTGAAGCCATAACGGCAAATACTTCTTGAACGATGTGGGCCATGATGCGACGGGTGGACTGGCTCTCGGCCAGAACTCCATATGGAATATCAAGCAGTGCACCTAAAGGATTCAGTGCGCAGTTGTAGAGCATTTTGGCCCAAAGGTATTTTCCTATCTCGTTTGTAACCTCGCAGGGTATTCCGCCCTTTGTTATAGACTCACAAAGGGGTTCCATACATGATGAACTAACGCCAAACAAACTACCGACACGAATTGCGTCGGCGTGGACGGTAATAACAACTGTATGCTTATTCGGTCTTTGGAAGCCGGTGATGATTCGTGCATTGTACACTCGCTCTTGTTCGAAGAAGGTTGTGAAGATCTCTGCATTACCCCAGCCGTTCTGACACAAGACAATTTTAGTCTCAGGGCCAAGCAGGCTTTTGTGTTCTGCAAGGTCTCTGGCAGCTCCGTGAGAATCAAATGACTTTGTACAAATCAGAATGTAATCGTATTCTTTCTGAGAGAGAGCCCGGAGCAAAGTATGGCTGCGAAATACAGAGGGGTTCGCTTGAAAATCGCCGAAAATACCCGTCCTGTGTAAGCCATGTTCGCGTAAGGATGCCACGGTATCGCCTTTGCCTACTAAATCCACCTCGTCTCCCGCTTTCAGCAGACAACCGGCGAGGCCCAGTCCAACCGCACCAGCACCATATATCAGTATTACCATAGTCATGATTCTACTGAGATTGTTCCTTATTCGCCAGTCTCTTATCAATAAACGACTTCACAGTGGTAGTCATCGTGGATGAGATGCACACGATGAGGCAGGTTGAAAGGAAAAACTATGTTCCTGGATGTGTTTTCCTATATTGAGCGATGAGGTGATTTCAGAGGGTGCGAGGTTTTACAATCGAAGCCTATTAGTATTAGTCTGAAAAAAAGCCATACATCGACGAAAAACTTTTGCTGATTGACCAATTCTGTTTTATGTTCTTATATCCGCACAAGGGATTGTAGATTTATCTTAGCGAGTTTATTAAAAAAGACTTGAACTTGCCGAAGGAAAATTCTTTAATATGGTTATCAGGGTATCAGGTTATCAGGGCATCAGGTTATCAGGGCTTGGAAATCGAGTTAGGAATTAAAAATGACTATAAAAGACATCTGGGCGGAAACGGGTAACTGGCTGCGTTCTCATAAATTATCCAGAGTAAGAAATTCTCAGCCGGACATAGATGACGAGGGCCTGATTAGTCAGGAATCCGAGTCAACAGAGACGGCTGTTGAGGATGCCGGGCGAGCCGGTCAGCAAAGTGATAAGCTTATCGTAAAAGCGGTTCCGCAGATAGACAAACATGAATCCCTCGAAAAACTGCATCAGGGCTTTAATAAACTCGTTGAGCAATTGCAGGATATTAACGAGCATTTGAACCGTCAGGTTACTCAGCATGAAGATTTGATGATTCGCATCGAACAGCTACCCAAGCTGCTCGAAAGCTTTCCTTCAGTTGTAGCAAGTCAAAAGCAGATAACAGAGCAGCTTCTCGAGCAGTTGAGAGCGGCCGCCGCCAAGAACCAGCAGTTCTTGGATGCTGTTGAAAAAATTCCTAATGAAACCGCCAAACAGACCGATGCCTTGGTTGACATCGACCATCAGCTAAGCGCCGCTGCCGATACGGATGTGCAGATGGCTGAGAGCTTTAATAAATTTAACCAGACTATGGACAAATTGAACCAGAGCAGCCTTGCCCAGACTGACAGTATCATGCAGATGAGCCGTACCTTTGCCACGAGCGACAGATACCTGAAATACATCGTGTCCAGGCAGAATAAACGCTTTGTCTGGGTATTTATAACTGCTTTGAGCATATGCGTAGCTGTTATCTTGATTCTGACCGGCATCGTTATTTATCTGAGATATTAAGAGTATCTAATAAAAAGACAGGATACTGAAAAAAACAAAGAAGAAATTGTTTAACAGATTTCTCGACTTGTTTGAGGTTCCAAGAAATTTTTATTTTTGTTTGACCATTGCCGAGTAGTGTGATAGCATTCCTTTGTTCTTTGACAAGAATATATCCTGACTCCAGGTCCTGAAGGTTTGCTTTGGGATAGTCAAATGGGAACACGGTTAAAATCCGTGACGGTCGCGCCGCTGTGAGCGTCTGTTCCGATTGGTGAATCGGAAATCCGAGAGGCATTTTTATCCACTGTCCGGCACTAATTTTTGCAGCACAATTGAGTGTGCTGCAAAAATTAGTGCCGGATGGGAAGGAGTCTCGAGGTAAGAGGCAAGTCAGAAAACCTGCCTGTAGTTGGTTGCACACTCGTAGGGGAGCCTGTTTCGCCCAGCACCAATAAATTTAGCTAAAGCTCAATTTATTGGTGCTGGATCGCGAAATGGTAGCCCTGATGTTCTCGCGAGCTGGAACGCAAGTGCAGGTCTTGGGCCTGAAGCTATTGGCTGGGATTTGGTTTGATATGAATGGGAAAAAACCGCCGTTCCTCTCACGGGAACGGCGGTTTTTTTATTGGTTTTTATAAACGCCCTCGCGATAAGGGCCAACAAAAAAGGAGGTAAGAGAACAAATGAAGTGGAAAGTTTTTGAAAAGAAGATGGAAGTTTTTGGAATTGGAGGGGAAAAAACAATGGCTTCGGGGAGATTGATTAAATTTAGAAATCTGCTCTGTTTAATCGTTGTTTTGACAATAGTAAATACAGCAAATTCTGATATAGCTACTTTTGAAGACTTGGCTTTGCCGGCTGAATCGTACTGGAACGGCTCAGACGGGTCGGGCGGTTTTACCAGCGGGGATGCCTACTTTAGTAATAATTATGATTCTACGTGGGGTTCGTGGGACGGCTTTTCTTATTCGAACATCACTGATACTGCAATAGGCGGATTGACGGCTCAGTATAATGCCATTGCCGGAGGGGGGCAGGGCAATTCGGCCAACTATGCTATCGGTTATGTCGGCTGGGCTTCGCCGCCGAGGGTCACGCTGAGCACGGTCGGTGTTGTTGACGGTTTGTATGTAACAAATAACAACAACGCTTACTACTCGATGCTTAATGGAGATGCCTTCGCAAAAAAGTTCGGCGGCGAGGGCGGTAACGACCAGGACTGGTTTATGCTGACTATTACAGGCAAAGATGCTGACGGCGTTGCGACCGGCACCGTTGACTTCTACCTGGCTGATTATCGGTTTTCCGACAATGACGCCGATTATATCGTGGACGCGTGGCAGTTTGTTGATTTGACTTCGTTGGGCGCGGTAAAGAGCCTGGAGTTTAGCTTAAGCTCCAGTGATGTCGGTGATTGGGGCATGAATACGCCAGCTTATTTTGCGCTCGATACCCTCGTGGTCAAGTCAATGTTTGTATATGCCGAGCCTTATACCGAAGCCGGGATAAACGGGTACATAAATACCGACAAGCGCTGGCGGCATGCCAGTCCGCAGGAACCCAACGCGGTTATAAATCCAGTATTTCGGGGCTGGGCCACGGAGGTAGTAAGCTACGAGCAGACGCCGGGAGTGGACCCTCGGTGGTCTGAGCCGAATAAGGCCTTAGGGCCTGCAACGGGTAAGGGAGATGAAGACATCTTTAGTCTGGGTGATCTCAGTAGAGAGCAAATCGAGCAAGGTGCTCTCCCCGGTCAAATAACTTTAATGTTTGGCGAAGCGATTCGCAATGGCGAGGGGTATGACTTTGCGGTCTTCGAGAACGGTCTGCTCTCTGAGTTCACGACGCCGGCCGGCTCCGCTGCGGGACAGATGTTCGCCGAATTAGCATATGTGGAGGTCTCTTCCAATGGTGAGGATTTCGTCAGGTTTCCTGCGGTCTCTTTGACGCCGGAACCTGTAGGTTTGTTTGGGACCATTGAGATTAGTAATGTCTATAATCTCGCCGGTAAGCATCCGAATTCGGGGCGTACATGTACGGGGACGGGCTTTGATTTGCAGGAGATAGCCAAGGAACCGAGTGTCATATCAGGTCTGGTTGATATAAATGACATAAGGTATGTGCGAATAGTAGATATACCCGGTAGCGGCGATTTCTACGATGAGGCTGTGAGACACATCGACCCGGGTACGTGGCCTGCCTGGGATTGCTATGCAAATAATCATCCGATTTATGATGCCTGGGATACGTCGTTGGTGCCACTGCATCCTTCGGGCGGATTTGATTTAGAGGCGATAGGTGTTCTGAAAGAACAAAAGTATAGTGCTGATATCGATTTGAACGGCGTGGTTGATATGTATGATTTTGCCGTGTTTGCCTCGGCGTGGCAGAGTCATTTTGGCCAGGCTGACTGGATAGCAAGATGTGATTTGGCCAAGCCCAAAGATTTAATCATTGATACTTTTGACCTTGCTGTTTTCGCTGGGCAATGGCTCGGAACAGAACAATGGCGTTATTGATGATATGTTTGATTTGAATAACTATGCGTAACCAAAGACGAACAGCTTTTACCCCGTTAGAAATTAAGATTCCTGACCAGGAAAACAGAAGATTTCCCGAAAGACACGGGGAGGGCCCCCGCTTCGCGGGAAGCCAAACAGACGTCTGGAAACGACACCGGAGTTTTCTAACGGGGTTTACGTTGGTTGAGATATTGGTAGTGATCTCGGCGCTTGCTTTGCTAATGGCTATATTGGTGCCGGCATTGGCAGCGGCAAGGTCCCGGACGCAGGATTTGGTCTGCAAATCCAATCTTCGCCAGCTTCTAATAGCAAGTATTGGCTATGCCACTGAGAACGATGATTTTTATGTTCCGGCTGCGAGCGATATGTGGGACAGCGCCGGCTTGCATCGCTGGCACGGTGTAAGGGATGCTCTTGATAAACCATTTGATGCCGGCAGAGGTCCTCTTGTTGGGTATCTCGCCGACGGCCGGGTCAAGGAATGTCCGGCAAAAGTGGGTTTCGTAAAAGGAGAGAATTGGAGTGCAAACTTTGAACAGGGCTGCGGCGGTTACGGTTATAATATGACTTATATCGGCAGTCGCATCTGGCAATATGGTATCAACGGCGTGCAAGACTGGAAAGAAGCCTATGCCCGGACGACCCGTATGACGGAGATAGCCGGGCCGGGTGAGACGTTGATGTTTGCGGATACGGCGATGGCTAATTATGGAGGGTCTCTGATTGAATACTCTTTTGCAGAGCCGCCTTTTACTGTTAGCAACGGTCTGGCCGTGACGAGCTTTTATATGTCACCATCTATTCACTTCAGGCACAGGGGCCTTGCGAATATCGGCTGGGCCGACGGTCACATTGAGACGCGCTGGATAGCGAAGTTAGACAATAAAAATGTGTATGGTGTTGATTCTTCCGAAATGAAATTGGGGTGGTTCGAGCCGATAAATAACACGCCGTTTGACCTTGAATAAAAGGCACAAAATCAAACACGAAATATACAATTCAAAATGGATACATACGCTTGCCCTGTTGGAAGCGGTCTTCGACTAACAGGCGTATCGCAGTTCCGCCCATGTCGTAATCCATAATCATTTATCGTTGTAAAAGGGGCCTATACCGAATCATTCAGTATAGGCCCCGAATTGATACAAATCTGCCATATCAACCGTGTGATTTTAATTATCACTAAAATCCCGGCTTACGGTGCCGGTCGATACAGGCGAATATCATCAAAGTACGCTGAACCTGAACCGCCGGGCTGTGGATTCTTCTTGTCGCCGAAACCAATAGCAATCGTATTTACATTGGCC
>JBGVTO010000057.1:0-55684 GCA_041862635.1 Phycisphaerae bacterium
GAGGATTTAACGCGGCGACGCCGATTCTCGGGTTGTCGATGTGAAAATATTCTTTCAATGCCGTATCTAATAAATCTATCGGCTCGAAGACACAGCCAATGGTAAACTTGTGCCTGACTTCAAACAGTGCCTCGTGAATTGTCGCCAGCGCCAGTTTTAACGGCCCGACGATAAACATCATCACCTTTCGTTTGGACTTGCAGCGAGCTGCCAACATTTCGGTGTGGCCGGGCCATTCAGCACCTGCCAGCTTCCAGCTTGTCTTACTGATGGGCGCGGTTACGATGGCATCTATAATACCATCTCGCGCAGCGTCGATAGCATCAAGGCAAAACCTTAAGGATGTTTCACCGGCTAATTTGCTCGGACCTTTGACCCAGGATGGAACAGAATACTCATCGTAATCAGCGACAACAACTTTATACGGATACTCGCGACTGATTTTTTCGTGCTGATGCCTGCCCCAGAAGGGCTCAATCTCAGCGGCGTCGGCGGCGTAGCAAAGCTGTTCGTTCATACCGAAGATAACGAATTTCGCAGCCCGCCGAATATTCGCATCAGCTAAGGCTTTAACGATAATCTCCGGCCCGATGCCGGCGGCATCGCCCATCGTTATGCCGATGACCATCTGTTCAGCTATCGAATTATTGCCGTTAATTTTCATAATAACGTTCAGCGTGCAATGCAGAGCTTGTGCTGTTTGCCTTGTGCTGTTTAAAAGCCCAATTCTTTTAGTTTTTCGGCTGTTAGCGATTGGGTCTGTGGTAAAATCTTCTCAAGTTGTGTTTTTATCGTCTTTACAATTATATCAGTTTCTATATTTACTTCATCACCAATTTTTACCTGGCTTAGAGTAGTTTTGTTAAGTGTTTCGGGTATCAGGGCAACGTTGAAACTGTTCCGGTCGATACCGGCTATAGTCAAAGAAATTCCATCCACGGCGACCGAGCCCTTAGCTACCATCGCATCGAGCAGCTCAGCCCCGGCAGCAAACTTTATATCGGCAAATCGGCCGCGTTTGTCGATTGCTTTTATAGTTGCCGTACCGTCGATATGCCCCTGGACAAAGTGTCCGCCAAATCGGTCCGCGGCTCTGATAGCACGTTCGACGTTGACCTGCGATGAGGGCTTTAATTTGCCCAGAGTTGACCTTGCCAAAGTTTCGCCGCTTAGCTCGAAAGTCGCAAGGCCGCCTTCGAGCCTGGCAATAGTCAGACAGGCCCCATTTATAGCTATACTATCGCCGATTCTGCCGTCGCTGGCCAGCTCGCCTAAATCTACGGTCAGCAGCATTGTATTTTCGCTTCGGTGAACCGACTTTACTGTGCAAACTGCTTCTATTAGCCCTGTAAACATCTACGATTGATTCCGCCACAGGCGGATCTCCGACATTTATTATTTACTCCGCCAAAAAACGACGGATCTATGATATTGACTATTGATAAAACAAAACTAAACGCTAAAATCGATTATAAGTAACCAATAGTCAATAATCAATTATCAATTGTTAAAGGGGTGGGATAATTATGAATACATTTTGGCTGAAAATAGCGGGTGTTGCCGTTCTTGTTGTGGGTGTGATTTTCCTGATAAGCGTTTTCTCATCCAGGACCGATTCGGAACCTAAAGAGCCTCAAAAGACCGTTTATGACCAGTGGGAAGAGGACGACAAGAGATTACGTGCCGAGCCGCAGTATCAAGAGCCGCCGCCCACAACCCCTTCGGTGCAACAGACCACGCCGGTTGCGCCGCCGAAGCCCGAATTTAAGAAGCTCAATGAGATAGAGGAGATTCAGGCGCAGAGACTCTTCGAGGCGGCTATGACCGAAAGAAAGATGGGTAGGCTGCCGGGTGTAAAGTTAGGGTACAAGAATATGGTTGACCACTGCCGGGAAATAATTCGGAGGTGGCCGGACAGCGAATACGCCTTCAATGCCAAAAGATTGCTCGCCGACATACCGGAGCGCTACCATAAAATGTACAATATAACCAAAGAAGAAATTGACCTTGGGAATTTGAAATAAGGATAGAGCGAAAAGATTCGTAGAGGAATGTATATATGAGCAGCACCACGTCAGTTGCCAATATACCAGTGATTTCGATAACTGCTGATTGTCTGCCGGAGGCCTGGGAGAAGGCGGTTTTGGCCGTTTGGAACAATGGCTTCGAGGTCAAAACCCAGTACGACAAGCCTGAAGACCCGCCAAGCAGAGATGCAACCGTTATCATTACCGTTACCGACCCATTTAACGAACCGAGGATTCACAAGAACTTTCCCGGTGGGCCTGAGGAGCTTGAATCGTATCGGCAGGAAGTAGTCAACGGCATCCACGACCATTGGATTGACCCTGCTGCGGGTAAGTGGACTTATACATATCACGAACGGTTGTTTTCGTACTGCCCGGTGGAAAATATACGAGATGCCGGCTCGTCGAAGCCTTTCAGGAAGGTGAACCAGATTCAGTACATTATCGATTACCTCTCGCAGGCCGGGCACAGCCGCTGGGCTCAGGCGATAACCTGGATGCCGACGGCAGACCCGGTAACAGATGACCCGCCCTGCCTTCAGAGAATATGGTGCCGGTTGGTAGCAAACCAAGTGGGCCGGCTTTCGCTTAATATGAATACACACTGGCGCAGCAGAGACCTCTATAAGGCGTGGTTTATGAATGTCTATGCACTGACCGACCTTCAAAGAATAATTGCCGAGGGTATAGCCAAAAACAGAGGTGAGCCGGTGAGTGTGGGCAGGTATGTCGATATAAGCGATTCACTGCATATTTACGGCAGTTATTTTGATGAAGTTGCCCCGGAGATAGAAAAGATGCGGCAAAGCTCATTTCACGAGCGGGCGTGGGAGAGCACTCATCCGGCTTTTGAGATGATGACATTAGAGACAAGGGAAAAATTGGCACAGGACCCAGACTGGTTCGCAAAGGCAAAAGGCGGTTAGATGGAGTTTCGAATATCAAATCGGAACTTTTTTTGAGCACAATACACAATACGACAGAAACGATACGAAAGGTGAAAAATGGCTTTAATCATTAACGGCGAAAAAATTGAAGATGCGGCTATACAGCAGGAAGTTGAACGCTTAAGACCGGATTACGAACGAGTGTTTTCCGACCAGGACCCCAAAGAGCGAGAGGCTCAACTGTTTGACTGGTCCAGAGAAAACGTGATTGAAAGGGTATTAATCAATCAGGAAGCAAAAGAAAACGGCGAAAAAATTCCGGAAGCACAGATCGAATCCGCTTTGGCCAAGCTGAAAGAGCAATACGCAGACCAGGAGCAACTTTACAAAGTACTCGGCCTCAAGGATGATGAAGATATCAAAGAGTACATACAGATGCAAATGAGAGTTGAGCAAAGGCTGAACGAAGCCTGCAAAGATTTACCGGGGCCGTCACAAGCTGCCATCCGGGAATACTATGAGGAAAATAAGGAGCAGTTTAAGTCCGGCGAGAGCGCCAGGGTGGCTCATATAGTAAAATATGTGAACTGGCAGACGGACGAAGAGACTGCTTATAACACTATAAAAGAAGCACAAGATGAATTGAAAGACGGTGCAGCTTTTGAGGTAGTGGTTGATAAACATACCGATTGCGCCGACAGTGGTGGTGACTTAGGCTATGTTATGAAAGGGCAAATGGTAGAAGAGTTCGAGGACGTAGTATTTAATTTGGGCGTCGGAGAGATTAGTGACGTTTTTCGCACCCGCTTCGGCTTTCATATAGCCAAGGTGTACGACAGAAAGCCGGCCGCTGTGTCCGAGCTTGAAGAAGTAAAGGGCGAGATAGTGAACGTGCTTAAAGAACAGATGCGAGGAAAGGCTATCGATGAGTTTATAGACGGGCTGAAAAAAAAGGCCAAAATCGAAGAGATCAAACCAGACAATAACAAGACGAAAACCACTGAATAAGGGCACAAGTTATAGGCCCATACGGCAGATACGATTTTCAATTTCTGATTTCCAATCATCGGCCGGAAATTTCTTTCACTCTTATGTCCTTATGCTGATGCGAGCTTAGTTTTATAGGGCTGTTAAAAAAACAAAAAAGTTGCTGTCTTGATTTGCCTCATTAAGGTTTTTATATTAAACTTTAATTGTAGCACACAGGGAAGAGCGAAATTAATGCTAATAAAGCTTTCATATTATGTGAAGGCTTTATACCAGACCTAAGGGGGGTGCATATAAGTTTCTTTCCGAGTTGGCCTCTGCGTTCTCTGCGCAGAGGCCGTTTTTTATATAAAAAAACGCCGGTAAAAAGCTGTGAGTTTTTCTCCCCTTTTCTCCTTAGTGTTTATCAAGCCATAAATTAAGAGCGCAAAATAAAATATAATAATTTCTAATTCAGATAAATTGACCACTTGTATCAAGTTTTTTTTTGACATACTATATGTTGGGTGTAGAATAGACAGGTTAACTATATGTAGTGTTGTCTTGATGAGCTTCGAAGAGCGTATCCGCCCGTCTGAATTTCGCTCGAAGCGGATAGCTGCCTTGTGGATTGTTATTAGAAGTGTATCTCCAATGCAATATGCAGTACGAGATGCGAGATACGAAATGAGATGTCCCTTTTGCAAGGAAGACCGAGATAAAGTTGTTGATTCGCGTTCAAGCGACGGCGGAAGAGTAATCAGACGCCGACGTCAATGCCTGATGTGCAAAAGGCGTTTTACCACCTATGAGAAGATAGGCGAAAGCTTTAAGCTCTATGTGGTGAAAAAAGATAACTCTCGGGTTCCTTATGACAGAGAGAAAATCATCAGCGGTTTGCAAAAGGCCTGTTATAAGAGACCTGTCTCGACGGAGCAAATTCGACAAATAGCCGACAAGGCTGAGGAGAATATATTCCGGAATTTCGACAAGGAGGTCTCATCAGCTATTATCGGTGAAAGAGTAATGAAACAACTTCGCAGGGTTGACAAGGTGGCGTATATTCGTTTTGCAAGTGTCTATCGTGACTTCAGGGATGCAGGTGAATTGATTAAGGAAGTCAGTCAGGAAATTACCGAAACTGAGCCCAGCGGCCAGCAGATACTCTTTGATTGGTAACAAGGGTTCTGCAAGATGGAAATTAGACATACTTTGAAAAGAATAACCTTTCACTTTTTATTGGCAACTTTTGCATGGAGGCAAAAAAAAGGTGATGCAAACGCAGCTTAAAGTCATAAAAGCCGATGGCAGCCTCGAGGAATACTCGCACACCAAAGTGATGGGGACTATCAACAACGCTCTTGGTAAGATTGGACAGGCGGATGTATACATCGCAGAACAGCTTGCCGAGGTGGTAACATACTTTCTTTATGACCAACAGAACCGCCGCAGCGTAACCAGCAGTGAGATATTTTCCATAATCAAGGCGGTTCTAACGGCCATCAGCTATGAAGAAGCTGCCATTGGGCTAAGTGAACACCATTTTGAACGTAGGCTTAAGCGTTCCCGAACTGAGGTTGTCTCGATTGATATTCAGGAGCTGACAGATGCTGAGCTGCTCGCCGGGACCGAGGGAACCAACAGCAGATGCCGATGGGACAAGTCCAGAATAGTCGAGGGCCTGGTAACAAAGTACGGCCTCTGCCAGCCAACAGCACGGGCGATTGCTTCGATGGTTGAAGAGAAAATCTTCAATATGGGAATTAGCCTGGTTCCAAGCAGTTTGATAAAGCAGCTTGTTTTGGGTGATACAGCCACCGTCCTCCGCGCCCAGCGACAACTGCAAACCATCTAAGTTAAAATATCATTCAATAATATCTTCGCGCGGGTGAGGATTTTTTCTGGTGGCTCGTCCGGTTCGATGTCGAGCCAATGAACGTTTTTGAAGGTTTTGAACCAGGTACGCTGATTCTTGGCCAAACGTCTGGTGTTCTTTTTTATAAGTTCGATTGCATCTTCCAAACTTATGTGCCCATTCAGATATTCGATTATCTCAGCATAGCCAATAGCACATCGGGCCTGTCTACTCAAAGTTTTTTCTTCAGCTAACAAGGATTTGACCTCATCGATAAAACCGGCGACAATCATCTTTTTTACCCTTTTGTTTATTCTGCCGCTGGTGTCAGTTTTTTCTCTTCGCAGACCTATTATCGTCCAGTCGTGTTTCACGTCGCGCCTATCCCATTGCTTCTGGAGGCTTGAGATGGGATTGCCCGTGAGTTCGTAAACCTCCAAAGCCCGGATGATACGCTTGGAATCGTTGGGGCTGATGCGCTCGGCGGCTATGGGGTCAATCTTCGTTAATTCACAGTAGAGTTCTGCAAAACCTTGCGCTTGTGCTCGTGCTTTCAGTTCAGCCCGGATTTGCTGATTGGTTCCGGGGCCTTCGAAAAGGCCATACAGCAGAGCTTTTATGTACAGAGCGGTTCCGCCGACCGCAATAATCTTTTTTTTACGGCCTTTTGTCTGTTTTATTGCTTCTGAAGCGGCATCCAGGAAGGCAGCTACACTGAAAGAATCGCTCGGCTCGACTATGTCGATAAGATGATATTTGATGCGTCGGCGGGCTTCTTGGGGAGGTTTGGCGGTGCCGATATCCATGCGTCGATAGACCTTCATCGAGTCGATACTGATTATCTCAGCATCCAGACTTTGTGCTAAATCAAAAGCCAATCGGCCTTTGCCCGATGCGGTAACTCCAAGAATCAGAATCATTTTTCCATTTACTATTTACTATTTACCATTTACTATTTTTAATAATCGATAATCAATGCTCAACTGTCAATAGTGAAAAGTCAGGAGGCAATCGGAAATCGAAAATCGTAGGTCAACAATGGACTTTAACGCCCAGTTGCACGAGAAGGCACAATTTGTCAATTATGCTCTACAGCGGCTTTTAGGTTTCCAGCAGATAAACAGCGAATTGAAAGAAGCTTTGATTTACACCCTTGGGACACCGGGCAAGCGGGTGCGGTCGGCGCTGGTGTTGTGGTGCTGTGAACTTCTCAGCGGCCGGATCAATCGCAACGCTGAGATTGCGGCCGCGGCGATTGAAATGGTGCATACGTATTCACTTGTTCACGATGATTTGCCGGCAATGGATAACGATGACTTTCGGCGGGGCTTTCCTACGTGCCATAAGGCCTTCGATGAGGCAACGGCAATTCTGGCGGGCGATGCCCTTTTGACCCTTGCCTTTGAAATTCTGGCTAAAAAGATTGACAAGCCGGCTATTGCCATAAAACTTATTGGTCAATTGGCACAGGACGCCGGCCCATCCGGAATGATTGGGGGGCAGATGGCGGATTTGAGAGCCCAAAACGGCCGGGGAAATGAAGAACTTTTGGAATATATCCACACCAACAAGACCGCCAAGATGTTCCGCTGTGCCGCTGTGATGGGAGCTATCTGCGGCGAGGCAGAAAAAAAACAATTAGACCTACTGAATGAATACGGCTTGAAGATTGGTTTGGGTTTCCAGATAGCTGATGATATTCTCGATGTAAGTGCATCCAGTGAGCAATTAGGCAAGACAGTTGGTAAAGACGCAAAGGCGGCTAAGTGTACTTACCCTGCGGTAGTAGGAATTGAAAAGGCAAGAAAATTAGAGAAGAAGCTGGCCGATGAGGCGGTGGCGGTATTGGAGCCTTTTGGGAAAAAAGCCGATACCCTGCGGCTATTGGCAATGGCCCTGCTGGAAAGAACAAAATAATCAAAAAAAGTCCAAATCTGCATTTGATTTCACTTCTTTTTTGGCACTGAACAATATGCTTTAATCAACGCACGCAAAGCACTCCCTCAAAAAAGCTGCATATCAATATTGAAAACCTTGATTTTCAAACTACACCGAAAATAGGGCACAGCTCACCCTGGTGATAGTGTGGATTCCCGCCACTCTTTTGGCTGGAATGAAACAAGGAAAAATGACACAGAGAATCGCTCAGTTTGATTAAGGAAAAAACTGAACTCAAGCCGATACAATTAATGGGTCTTTTGGGGATACATTATGAAAATAAGGATATCGCCTCTTTTAGCATTGTGGCTAATTCTTGCTGTATTGATTTGCTGGTTTGCAGGGGGGCAGACGAGCATATTCGGGCATCAATTGATACAGCAAGGGAATTTTCTAAAAAGATATCATTCACCGATTCAAATCCGACCGCCGCCTATGACGGCTTGTGCGTTCAAAGTTTTTTCTACTATGATGTATTCCTAATTACGAACCAACGGGCCATAAGCTTCGCGCTTACGGCCTTTTTTATTTGTACGCTTTGCCCGCTCATCTTGGGTGCATTGATGTCACGCTGCCCATATAATCTTTCGCATCCAGTTTCTCAGCTCTATTCTTTCCGGGAAGTTAAGGTAGGCAAATTCGCCGAAAAGCTCAGCCGCTTTATCATCATAGGCAATCGCCGCCCGTTTCTCGTCTGCAAAATCTCCAAGATGTATCCGCTTTCTATTAAATCCAATTCGCGCACGCCATCTTTTATAAGCACCTCTCCTAACCACACCCTTGTATCTTGATGAGCAGCCCTTTTTGGGCCTCTTATTGTACTGGTTCTGCGCGCTCGTACAAAGCCGAAGATTGCTCTTGCGGTTATCAAGCCCGTTATGATTCTTATGGTCACACACCACCCCTTCCGGCGCCCGCATAATCTCCCGATGCATGTTAACTATTTTTCCATTGCAGCCTCGATGCGCGTAAAAAGTATCTCCGCCCTTCACGGCACACCATTTGTGTTGCGCCAGCCGATCGTAATCCTCGGCATCCACAATAGCGAATTTGCCCTGCGTCAAAGTTATGAGCCTGTAATCTTCTCCGCTCTCCGCAAAAGAGCTGTTGCGTCCGTTCTCCTTAGTACTAAGAAGGATGAATCGCTTATTTTCCATCACTAATCTCCATCAATCGAACATTCGCCGATAAGCAATCAGGGCATCTGACAAATCCCACAAATTTTCGTTTACTGGTAACCAAATTTCGCCCGACAACTCCGGTGTCTTGGCCGCAAGTCCGTTGCCGCGTGTCATTCGCGAAAATTCTACCTCTTTGTCCCACTGTCCAATTCTCCGGAGTAGTCCGAATAAAGGTTGCTTTACACGCCAGGCACTCCATAAACCAGCCGACCAATAACTTTCCTGCCATTAGCTTGAACTTTCTACCCGCTATCCTCGGTTTTCCTTATGCTATTCACTCTACGCCATCTAACGACTTCCCAATTTACTAATTAACCAATCCCCCCTATAATTAGAGCTATCTGCGTGTTTGATACGAAAATCCTGTTTTTTCAATGGTGCTTTGTGGGTTAAGCTGTTATATTAAAAAGGCTTAAAATTTTTTCTAAAAATATGGGATTTCGCTGAAGGTATCTGCGTATTTGATTGAAAATATTATGCAACAATCGGATACAAAAGAGAAGTTTATAAATGGGATCAATAGTCCGGCGGATATAAAGAAGCTGTCAGTGCCTCAGCTCAAAACGTTAGCAGAGGAAATACGCCAGTTTATTCTCGGCTCAGTCAGCAAAACCGGCGGACATCTGGCAAGCAACCTCGGCGTAGTGGAATTGACATTAGCGCTGCACTACGTCTTCGATTTCAAAGAGGACAAGCTGCTCTGGGATGTCGGCCATCAATGCTACACACATAAAATCATCACCGGAAGGAAAGATAAGTTCAAGCATCTTCGCCGCGCAGAAGGGATAAGCGGCTTTCCCAACCCGGCCGAGAGCGAATATGACCAGTTCGCCGTCGGACATGCCGGGACCTCGATAGCTACAGCAATCGGAATGGCGATAGCCCAGCGCCAACAAAAAAAGAAAGATAAAATTGTGGCGGTTATCGGCGATGCCAGTATTGTTAACGGCACTTCCTTTGAGGCACTCAATAATCTCGGACTCGTCAAGAGGCAATTACTAATCCTGCTCAATGACAACTCGATGGCAATAGACGCAACTGTAGGAGCAATGGCAAAGTACTTTTCCAAAGTCCGTCTTAGCCAGACCTATGAGGATTTACGCAAGACAACCAGAAATATTTTAGAGCATACGCCCTTTATAGGCAAAAGTGTCGATGAAGCGATTGAGAGGATTAAGAAAGGTATCAGGATGGCCCTGCCGGCCAGTCAGATGTTTGAGAGCCTGAATATTCCGTACTTTGGTCCCGTTGACGGCCACGATATCGGCTCGCTTATAAAATTGTTCAAGGCGTTGGCCCAAATGAATCATCCCGTAATACTGCACGTCTATACGAAGAAGGGCAAAGGTTTTGAGCCGGCCGACCAGGGCCCCAGCAAATTTCATTCAACAGGTCCGTTCAAGATGAACGGGGATGCTGTAGAATCGGCTACAGACTCAAGCAGACGTAGTTTTACCAGTGTCCTCGGCGAACACCTGACGGAATTAGCTCAAAAGGATGACAGAATCGTGGCTATAACCTCAGCGATGTGCGACGGAACGGGCTTAGTTGAATTTAGCAAAAGGTTTGCTGATAGGTTCTACGATGTTGGTATCGCTGAAGGTGCGGCTGTGGATATTGCAGCAGGGTTTGCCAGAAGCGGCTTAAAACCGATCGTCTGTATCTATTCGACCTTTTTGCAGCGCAGTTTCGACCAGATATTCCAGGAGGTTGCGTTACAGGACCTGCCGGTAATCTTTTGTGTCGACAGGGCCGGAGTCGTTGGCTCGGACGGACCAACACATCACGGGCTTTGGGATATTGGCTTTTTGCGGATAATACCGAATATGGTACTAACAGGGCCTGCCAACGAGATTGAAACTAAACTGGCTCTGGAATTTGCATTGGGTCAAGATAAGCCGGTCGTTATAAGGTATCCGAAAGATTTTGTCCCACAGCAGGACTTTGTCAGAGCCGCCTGTGCCAAGCCATTCAGTCTGGGTAAAAGTGTAGTCGTCAAAAGGTCAAAAAAATCCGCCGTTGCGATTATCAGTTACGGCAGCGTTCTGACAGAAGCATTGAAAGCGGCTACATTATTAGCTGAAGATGGCATTGCGGTCGATGTGATTAACGGCCGGTTCGCTGCTCCTGTTGATGAGAAGATTGTCTCTCTGCTGGGGCAGGGAAAGGGCATAATTACAGTAGAGGACCACGCCAGTGCCTGCGGGTTCGGGTCAGCCGTGCTCGAATTGGCCGCAGCTAAAAGCTATTCGCCAAAGGCCGTACGCCTGCTCGGTGCGCCGAGGAGATTTATAGGACACAATTCCAGAGCGCAGCAGCTTATGGAAGCGGGTATAAATGCCGATAAGATAGTAGAAACGGCCAAAGAAATGCTGCGTCTGTAGTTTACGACGCCGGACGCTCAAAATCAGACATACAAGCCGCGACAAACGAGACACAAAATATGAAATCGCCGCCAAAATTAGTGATTTTCGGTGACCCGAAAAAGGAAGGCGTCCGTGAGGCGATTGACGAATTTGTCGGCTTTGCAAAGGGTAAGGCCGAGATAGTAGCAAGCTGTGGTATTGAGGATTGCAAAGCCGAGATTCTAAAGAAATGTGATTTTGCGATTGTTTTCGGCGGCGACGGGAGCATCATCTCGACGGCAAGGAATGTGAGCAAAGCAAGTGTGCCGGTGATAGGCGTTAACGTCGGCAAGCTTGGTTTCCTGGCGGAATTCAGCGTTGGCGAGCTTAAGGATTTTTTTCCTTGTTTAACAAAAGGCACAGCCCAGATAGACAAGCGGATGATGCTAAGCTGCAGAGTTTTCGGCTCGACTGAGCTCGCCAAAGCCAGCAATGGTAAGAAAGATGACCGAACCCAGAAATTTTGCTCGGCAGCTATTAACGATGTTTTCATCACGGCCGGGCCGCCTTTTAGAACGGTCGAGCTTAAAATATCGGTGGATGGTCAGCCGTTAGCCGGTTGTGTCAGCGACGGTTTGATAATTTCCACCCCCACCGGATCAACGGCCTACAACTTGTCCTGCGGTGGCCCGATAGTCTCGCCTAAGATGGAGGCGGTGGTTATTACGCCGATTTGTCCTCATTCTTTGAGCTTTCGGCCGATCGTTATTAACGCCGAGAGCACAATAGAGGTCGTGGGCATACGAGTCAACAAAGGCACAACTGTTTCTATCGACGGCCAGGTTTCGTTAGGGCTGTCGATTGATGATGTGGTGCGGGTCGAGAGAGAAAGCTGCGATTTTTTGATAGTGAACAATCCTCTTCGGAGTCAATGGGACACTCTGGCCACGAAACTTAGCTGGGCTGAGAAACCGAAATACAAGAAAGGCCACACTGCCTAACAGGGGATCAGGATATCAGGTTACCAGGGTATCAGGTTATCAGTATATCAGGAAAGACAGAAAGGTACTTTGTATTATGAAGAATTGGCTTTTTATCATAGTGATAGCGGTTTTTTTCACTCTGAGTTCGGCAACAAGCTGGTCGATAGAAAACCCCGCAATAAGGAATCCTGCCGGCTCGAGCACTGTTCCTCCGAGCAGTATCCAGAGTGGTCTGATTAGCAACCCTAACCCAATTGATACGAGCGGTAACCTTGTAATTACCGGCAATGTCCGCCACGGCATGCACTTCCGTGGCACTGTGCCGTATAGTTCGACCGTGAGTTTCAGGGCCGGTCTTGGCTCATCGTCACTTAGCTCCTTTTTGAGAGATTCAGCCGGCACTGAAGACATCGGACGTTATGCCAATGGATACAGTATTCAACCGTATTATTTACAAAGCCAGACAGTAACCACTACAAGGCCCGGCTATTCCGGAGTTTTCAGGCCAGTAACAAGGATTAATGACCGTACACCACAGGGGCAGTACTCGGCTGGAATGCGCGGAACTGGTTTGGATAAACAGAGTTTGTCCGGCGAGGATTTTTCTACATGGGCCGGCTCCTCGCGGGAGCCATCTGGCTTAGAACTGCAGGAACCACAAACGCAACATGATACATCGGCCAAGCCTCTACAAATAGTAAAAAGCATGCGGGAACTGCAGCTACTTACTCGAGACGAGGAAGGCATATCGCAGCAAGATCAACAGTTGATGGTTGAACGGTACCAAGAACAGAAACAAGAGACAAGACTCAAGACTCAAGAGCCAGAAATCAAGACACAAGACCCAAGACTCAAGACCCAAGAGCCACTACTCAAGACGCAAGATCAAAGACTCAAGACACAAGAGCCAGGAATGGCCCTTGAGCAGAGGTTTGAGGTATGGAGCCCGGAACACAAGGAAAGCCAGGCAGCTAAAATAGTTCAGACGACCGAACCAGACTTCGGCGGGGACGCGCTTACACTTGCGCAAGCTGACGCAGTGGTGAAAGGTCCGGCGTTTCAGGATGGGTCCACTTTGCAGAAAGTTACGGGCTGGGAACCTCAGGCAGGTGAGGATAAACCTGATGAATACGGCAGGGACCTGCAGGACCAACGTAACAGACTTGGTTCCGATGTTCTTGAGCAAATAAGACAGCAACTCGATGATTTGACCCGGTCCATCGATGCCCGCCTTCAAACCACAACAGAAGAAGCACGTAAAGATGGAAGTACCAAAACAGATACGGTTATCTTCCCCCAAGCGACAACAATAGACTGGAATAAAATTGTGCGCCTTTACGAAACTGAAAAAGCCCAGTACAGTCAAGCTACTAATAGCCAGGAAGAAGCGAGTCTCGAATTTTTAGAAACATCGAAGCCGGAAAGTTATCGAGAGAAAAGTTCTCCGTTGGATGAATTAAATAAGCTTTCGCAAGCTGACTTATCCGCCAAAGCCAAAAGCATCAGGGGTTCACACACCAATCCGGAAACTTTCTCGGAAGCCAAGTTCAATCAGCACATGCAGGCTGCTGAAGATTATCTAAAGGCCGGCAGGTTCTACGCGGCAGCGGACTCTTTTGCTTTAGCGTCCATTTATAAGCTGGATCCCGGCGAAGCCGGGTCGGGTCCGGTCCAGGCCGGTGGCCTGGCACTTTGCTTTGCGGGAAGAGGACATGCGTTACTCGCCGCCGGCGAATATATCAGCAGCGCCCTGTTTCTTTCCAGAGCGCTCGATATTGCTCCGGAATATGTACGGACTAAAATCGACCTTGCTGGTATGTTAGGCGGCGAAAATAAGCTCGAGAGCAGAATAGCTGAAATTAAAGAATGGATGGGACGGAGCGGTTCGACAAAGCTGGAATTTCTCTTAGGCTATGTCTATTACCGGATGGGCAGGCTCGGCCCGGCAAAGCAAGCCATCGATACAGCTTCTGAAAAGATGCCTCAGTCCCCCGCTTTGGTTGCAGTTAAAAAAGCTATTGATGACGCGATAGCAGGACAGTAAGCCGCATCGCGTGCAGAGGCACCCGTAACACCCGTAATTGGTGAGTGGTTAATTGACTTCTCATTCCGACAGTAACTTCAGTCCCACCAACACAAAACTATCGTTTATAGTCCACAAAATCGTGTAGAAACAGGAAGAAGTCATCTCCAAGCTCTTTATAGGTGCCACCCCTACATAACTTAATTGGTGCGATTCATCTCACCCTACATAACTTTGGGGGCGTTATCAATAATGTATTTTATTGTTTTGTTTTGAGCGGGTTTTTGGATTCGTTGTAAAAGCGGTTCTGGAGATTCAGGATAGTGTCGTCCTTTTTCAGGATTTTAATTAATTCAACAAGCTGGTCAGCCTGAGAATTTATTAATAATTCGCCGAGCTCGGGTTTGGCAAAGCTGGCGTCCCCGGCATAGTGGTTTGGGTATTGAGCATACCAGAATATTCCCGTGAAGTTTGTAGGGATGTGTTTTAAGCGTCCCAGGTTTTCACCGGACTGTTCTTTTGCGCGGTCTATGTGCACGAAGTTGGGCCTTGAAACCTGCATCATCGAGGTCTCTGTTTCTCCTGCGTGGCCACCATTTTTGGACTCTTTGAGTTTTTTTACTTTTTCCGCAACTTTCGGATTCGTTTCGGGTCTGAACAATACGACGCAGTAGTCCCGTTGTTTTTCAAGCTGCGCCTGGCTGAAAAAGGGCAGAAAATTATTGTTTCCGCCATGTCCATTCACAAGGACAATTTTCTTAATTCCGTTACGGGAAAGCTCATCACAAGTTTCCTGCAGGATATTCCAAATGAGCCTGGGGCTGTACGCAATTGTTCCGGGCTGGTGTTTTGCTTCCAATATCTGGCTGAAATAGTATTCCGGAAAGACAAGGGCGTATTCTTTTTTTGCCGCACGTAAAGCAATTTCCCTGACGTCGATTAAATCTGTTCCAAGCGGCAAATGAGGTCCGTGCTTTTCGAAGACACCTATTGGAATAAGGCAGAGGCCTGCGGATTTTTCCACGGCTTTTATAAAATCGGGCGCAGTAAGCTCTCCCCATTTAACCGGAAGATCAGATGAGCGAGCGGCTCTTTCACCGGCAAAAACAACGGCTGCGGTAAAAATAAATAAAGTAGAAAGTAAAATCACGATAAAAGTAAGCTGTTTGTGTTTCATAATTTTGTTCTCCTTTTCAGTTCTGTATGAATGGACAATTCCTGAGTGTTTAGATGCCTGCTTCGAGCTGTGTGAGTATGGTTCTGGCTTTGCAAACTTTGTTGCCTGCAAGGCCTTGCCAGTGAAGCTCGGCATTTTTCTTGAGCAGCTCTTCGATTTTTTTGCAGGCCAGCAATACGGTGGCGTGATTTTTATTTCCCATAAACCTGCCTACTTCAGAGGACGACATTTTAGTGTGCTTTCTGGTCAGATACATACTAAAATGCCGGGCCAAGGCAACGGTCCTGTCTTTTTTTGACGAGTGTATCTTAGCCGGCGTTGTGCCGAAATAAGTGGCGACGGCCGACTCGATATCCGATACGTGCACAATCGGGTCGCACCTTTCCAGGTGTTCAGCCAGAACGGCCCTGGCCATAGAGAGGTTGATTTTTTCGTTTTTCAGCGCCGAGTATGCAATTATTTTCAGCAGGGCCCCCTCCAGCTCGCGCACGTTGGTTCGGAGATTTTCGGCAATGTATGTTATTACACTTTCGGGGATTTGAGATTTTAGTTTTAAGTTTTGAGTTTTCAGGTACTGCCTGCATATTTGGCAGCGGGTGCGGAAATCAGGATTCTCAATTTTGACAACCATTCCCGATACGAAGCGGTTAACCAGCTTTTCGGACAGTTGTCCTATCATCTTCGGATGTGCATCGCAGGCCAGCACAACCTGTTTACCAGCGAGGCTGATTGTATTGAAAGTATGCAGGAATTCCTCCTGCGTTGAAGGCTTGCTGGCCAAGAAGTGAATATCGTCGATTGCCAACAAATCCGTTTGCCGCATTCGTCGTCTAAAAGCCTCCAGCTTTTTTGTCTTCAAGGCCAGCACAAACTGATTGACAAAATCTTCCGCTGAGAGATATAGCCAATTAGTCTGGGGGCGCTTCTCGCACACTGCATTGCATATCCCTTGCAGCAGATGTGTTTTGCCTACCCCGTATCCTCCGTGAATAAACAGCGGATTGAAAGGGCTTTGATGTTCATTTACGACCGCTTTGGCGGCGTTGTAGGCCAGCTCATTTGACGAGCCTACAACGAATGTATCCAGACTCAGTTTAAGTCTTCCGGATGTTCGATGCCGGCTACTCGATGCTCGTCGAGAATCGAGAATCGACTTCGGCGAGCTCGATCGAGCCGGAGATCGAGTCTGACTCCCGCCAGCAACAAGCTGGGGCTGCGAATCCAGTTGTGTTCGCCTTTGGTGGCCGGAAAGCTCCGGATCGATGCTAAAGGTTATCTTTACCTCTGCGCCGGTAACCACTCGAACCACCTGGGTAATTTCATTCAAAAAATGATTTTCAATCCAGCTTGCTATAAAAAGATTCGGTACACCAACCTTCAAATATCCGTCGGCAAGTGTCATATTTGTCGAATTCTTAAACCATATCCGAAACTTCTGCGGTCCCACCTTCTCAGCAAGAGCTTCATTAATCGCACTTATCTGAGACGCTTGCGTATGAGAACTCTCATCCGTGATTGTGTTCTGCATTAGTATTCTTCCGGTGCCAGGGTTTTTATTTGCACGTCCTCGATCCCGCACCTATTTTGAGATGCCAACTAAAATCCTGACATCAACATTTTTAGTAACCTCAAGCTTTATTTGCCGAATCAACGATGGACTCTCAAAATAGGTGCGGGATAAGAATCCATTCTTTTTAGAATCAATAATACTGACAACTTACTTATTATTGGACAACGAAAAAACAAATCAATCGCGTTTTGGAAAATTTCTTTTCCACTTGATAGAGGTTACTGTCAGTATTGACTTTGCGCGTAAAAAAAATTTGTTTTTAACAGGTTTTGCACATCGTAAGTTTGTTTTGTGGAAAAGCTGTGGATTGGTTTTGTAAATCAAAAAAACTCGATGCTTCCGCCTTCGCTGAAGCTTCCGTCTTCGTAAAAACTATGACGGACAAGACGGCGGACAAACGATGCTCGATGCATGTTTTCTACCGAGCATTTTGAGCTTTTACTTTTTGGTAAGGATTGCCGTGTAACCACCATCGTGGTCTCCCGCACCAAAATCTATTCTGTCAAAGTCTGTGATGTTATCGGGTTGGTAAGCGGTCTTCTGTGGTCGATTTTGGTGCGGGATTGCCGAAGGCAAGTTCAGCTTTTCGGATTTGAGCTCAAAATTGCAGTTTTTTTGCAGAAAGTCTCTTACAAGGTTGCTGTTTTCGTCCTTTTGAATGCTGCAGGTGCTGTAGCAGATTGTTCCATGTGGTTTTACCATTGGTGCCGCGGTGGCGAGCAGCTCGCTTTGCGTTTTGATAAGTTTCTTTATTGCAGTCGGCGTTACGCGATAGCGTGCTTCGATGCGTCTGGCTAATACGCCGGTATTTGAGCACGGGACATCCAGCAGGATACAATCAAATTGAGAATTGAGAAGTTCCTTATACGGAACAATATCGACACTGTTTATACCGAGCCGAGTTATATTTTCTTCGACCTTCTTGAGACGTTCGGCGTCAATATCAGTTGCAATAATCGATGCCGAATCTCCGGTAGCTTCAGCTAACTGTGTTGTTTTTACACCCGGCGCAGCGCAGAGGTCGAGAATCGTCCAATCCGGCTGCGGTTTGAGAATCCTTACCACCTGTGAAGCCGTAATATCCTGAACGGTAAACAGACCTTCAGGAAAGCCCGGCAGTTCGGTTATCGTCCGTGGGCTTTTCACTCTTATCATACTCGATTCTTGATTCTCGATACTCGATACTCGACGAGCATTCGGCATTAAGCATCGAACATCGATGGTTTCAAAATTGATATCCGCCTGCCGAAATTTCCTGGCTAAATCCTGTGTTGTCGTTTTCAAATTATTGGGTCTGAGGTAGATACCCGGCTTGCGATTGGAGGCAAGGCATATCTGTCGGGTCGATTCTTCGCCGAATTCGCTGAGCCAGCCTTTTATGAGCCATTTGGGCAGTGAAAAAACGGTGCTTAAGTAATCGGCAGGGGAAGATTCAGGGTCGGGCAAAAAATCCATATCGAATTCGCAGCCGGTCACAGGTGTCTGATATAGTGTGCGTTTAGGATTGGTTTGTGATAACTCAGTCCGGCGATTTGTTATGTTTCTTGTAATTTGACGCAGGACTGCATTTACAAAGCCGACCTGCTTTTTGCCTATGAGAGCTTTGGCATTCTCGACCGCTTCGTTGACGATGGAATACTGGCCGGTCGCAGGTGAATATATAAGCTCATAGGTTCCGATTCGGATGATGTTGAGTAGTTTGTCCGGTATCCTTTCAATGGGACGGCCGGTGAATGCGGTTATCACCGTATCGATAGCCCGGCGGTTTCTTATCGTTCCGAGGACAAGGTCGGTGGCTCGTTGTTTCTGGCTGGTTTCGTTCAACAGCTTGTTCAGGATTGGGCCAATGTAATTGCGTTTTGGGTCACACTGGTTCAGGACCTTTATCGCGATAGCGCGTGCGGATTTTGGTTTTTGGCCAGCCATATCTTACTTGTCTATCTTAATAAACAAATCGCCGGGCAGGGTTTGTCGGCCGTTGGTGAAAGATTTGAAGTCCATAAGCGGTGAGCCTGCCGGTTTGATTTTTATAATCTTTAAGGCGTCTGTACCACAGATTACATTCAGGTTTTCGTCAAGTGTTCCTACTGACAAGCCGGCGGAGTTTGAGGCCCCTACCGCTTCTGCCATTGCTATAGTTGCGCGGGTGTATTTATTGGTTTTTTTAGACAAGTAGTTTGCTGATGCGCCGGGCCAGGACCAGAAGCCCCGGATTTTTCTTTCTAAAACTTCAGCCGGTTCGGCAAAGTCGATAAAGCCATCTGTTTTTTTCAGCTTGGGTGCGAGGGTCGCTTTAGAATGGTCCTGCTCGGTATAAACAGCGGTGCCATCGTCGATTTGCTCTATTGTTTTCAGAAGTAATGGTGCTGCCATTTGGGCCAATCTATCGTGGAGCCCCCCTGCTGTTTCATCGGGGGCAATGTTGGTTTTTGATTGTGCGAGCATTCGGCCGGCATCCATCTTTTCAGCCAATGTGATTATGCTGATACCCGTTTCGGTTTCGCCGTTGATTATCACCCAGTTTATGGGTGCGGCACCACGGTATTTCGGGAGCAGAGAGGCGTGGACGTTGATAGCACCCTTCGGCGGCAGATTTATCAGGTCATTGCCGATTTTTTGGCCGAATGCAATTACGACAATCAAATCCGACTTATAACCAGCTATCCTTTCTATCATCTCCGGAGTGTTTACGTTATCTGTCTCAACAAACGGTATCGAATGGGTAGCCGCCCAGTCGGCCGCCGGTGTCGGGTTTGGTTTTCTGCCTCTTCCGGCCGGGTGAGGAGGCTGGGTTACGATGAATTGCAGACTTTGGCTGGACTGCTCTAAAGCATTCAGGCAATCAATACCGAATTGGCCGCTTCCGAGGTATACTATATTCATTTGCTATCTCAAATGCATTTGTACGTTTATGATTAAATGAGTATACAATACTATGCAATGGTTATGATTAGAATTTGCTCTGCTTACAATTGATTGTTTATCCTTGCTTTTCCATTAGTTTTTTTAGCTGTTTCCGATGCGCGATTCTGGCGGTCTGGGCCATGCGGTTGACAATGGTCATTCCCTCGATATGGTCGTATTCGTGCTGGAGGGCTTTGGCGTGAAGCCCTTCGGCTTCTTCGGTAAACTCTTTTCCGTTAAGGTCGGTCGCGGTAACTTTGCATTTTTTGTATCTTCGAATTTTTGTAAAAACACCCGGCACCGACAGGCAGCCTTCTTCCGTTGAGACAAACTCGCCGGCCGACGTAACGGTCGGGTTTATATAAACTTTGACGCTCTCTCTCGTTCCATCGAGCGATATGATAAAGAGTCGCAATGGTACGCCCACCTGTGGTGCCGCCAGACCGACGCCCTTTTTTTTCAGCATAATGTCGGTCATTTTCTCTACAAGTTGACGGATATTATCATCAATTTCTCCTATAGGCCCGGCTCGCTTAGTTAAAACCTCAGCCGGATAATGCGTGATTTGACATTTTTCAATATCAATCATTTCTGGTGTTCCGTATTTTGCTTTAGGCTTATCTATCATCGAATTCGTCACCGGCGAATGTATTGCCGAGATAAGATTTTCTGACGGTTTCGTTGCGGATGATTTCGGCGGGCGGGCCGGCTCCTATCACCCTGCCGTGGTCGATAATGTAGGCCTTATCGACCACCTCAAGCGTTCTCTCGACATTATGGTCGGTAACAAGAATGCTGACGCCGGAATCAACGAGGCGGTGAATCTCATACTGCAAGTCCTGAACGGCAATGGGGTCAACACCGCTAAACGGCTCGTCTAAAAGAATCAACGAAGGGTCGGTTACCATAGCACGTGCGATCTCAAGCTTTCTTCGCTCACCGCCGGAAAGGAACCTTCCCTGACTGTTAGCAACCTCACCAAGTGCGAAACGCTCAATAAGCATATCGGCCTTGCGATTTCGCTGAGCTTTGGTGATGGACATCGTTTCCAGAATCGCATAGAGATTTTCGCGGACAGTGAGACGCTGGAAGATGCTGGGTTCCTGTGAAAGATACCCAATACCCAATCGTGCGCGTTTGTACATTTGCAGCTTGGTGATGTTCCGGCCTTCAAAAATGACCGAGCCGCTGTTTGGGGCAACCATACCCATAATCATTCTAAAGGACGTGGTTTTTCCGGCTCCGTTTCGGCCC
Organism: Phycisphaerae bacterium; assembly: GCA_041862635.1. Classification (GTDB taxonomy): domain Bacteria; phylum Planctomycetota; class Phycisphaerae; order Sedimentisphaerales; family Anaerobacaceae; genus NIOZ-UU13. The sequence goes on from JBGVTO010000057.1 coordinate 21,111, forward strand.
AGAAGCCCGACAATACTGCGCTGTTCGATAGTAATTGATACTTCGTTAACAACGATTCGGCCGGAATATTTTTTTACCAGCCCGTGAGTTTCAAGAAGAGCCATACTTACCATTTTCGTATCTCGTATCGTGTATCCACCAAACAAAAGTCCACCACGGGCGGATATCGTATTGCGTACGCGGTATTATAACAATAGTTATGACTAAAGAAAACCGTCTTTTTCGAATCTGCGGAGCTTGAGCAATGGATTTCCCGCCTTGCGGGGTTCCAAAATCGTGTTTTCTTCAAAAGCCAATAAATATTCTGGCATTTTTGCAGTAATTCTGCTATTTAGTATCTTTTGCAGAAAGCAAAAATCGACGATGTCACCCCTGCGAAAGCAGGGGTCCAGGGCGAAAAAGCTGGATTCCCGCTGGAGTTTATCCCGCACACGATGCGGGGCGGGAATGACAAATACTGTTTCTGCAACAAGAATTATTTAAGTATTTTTCTGTATAAGAAAAGTTGATTTTATTTGGTTCCCGCGAAGCGGAGGCCCCTTAAGGGCTTTTATGTTTGCGATTCTAAGTGATATACATTCGAATCTCGAAGCCTTGACAACGGTTCTGGCTGACATTAAAAAACGGGGTATAAAGACTATTTATTGTCTGGGTGATGTGGTCGGCTATGGGCCAAATCCCAAGGAATGTCTCGACCTGATTATAGAGAATACTAAGTGGTGCGTTCTGGGCAATCACGATTATGCGGTCTTCTATGAGCCGACAAATTTCAACTACGGGGCAGAGCAGGCGAGCTTCTGGAGCCGGGAAGTTCTGGAATCGGAAGAAGAAAAACAGCCTCGCGACAGGCGCTGGAGCTTTTTGGGTGAGCTGCCGATGCGGCACACGCTCAAAAGCAAATTAGGAACAAACTCAGCAATAATAGATTTTGTTCACGCTTCGCCCAGAAGGCCGATTAATGAATATATTTTTCCCGATGATGTTTACACCAATCCGCTGAAGGTTCGGTTGCTGTTCGAGCGGGTCACACACATCTGCTTTGTGGGCCACACACATATGCCCGGGGTGTTTCTTAATGAGCCGGACTTCTATCTGCCGGCTGAGCTTGGCGATGTCTATCCGATTGTCGAGGATGAAAAGGCGATTATCAATATCGGCTCTGTCGGGCAGCCCAGGGACAAGGACAACCGTACCAGCTATGTGTATGTTAATAAAAACGAGGTGCATTTTGTACGGCTCGAATACGATTTTGAAACCACTATGAAAAAGATAATAGCAATCGAACAATTAGACAACTTCCACGCGGAGCGGCTGCAGAACGGAAGATAAAGGAAATTGACTATTGATTATTGAAGAATGAAAAAAAACAATATACGACGTGATATTCGATTATGAGATTTATTTTTACTCTGATTGTGATTGGCTTTGTTGTCTTTTGCGGCTGGCTTGTTGTCGAGTCGGGACTGGATTGCTGCGAAAGCAGGATTGACAAAGGGACGGCTGGACAACCTTGCATTCTTTTGCAAAGCTCTACAGGTGGCAAAAAAAACAGCGATGCGAATGTCCCTGCTGAGGAACCACCGCAGATAGGAGCGGACGAATCTGTTACTTTCGGTGCCGATAGTGCTCCTGCTAAAAGCGTTACGCTTGGTTCAGTGGACCCTAACAGCGGCTTTAATTTCCAGCTGGAGCTGAGCTCGAAAGGCGCGGCCATCAGGAAAGCTACCTTTAGTGGATTTGACGACCGTGATTATAAGAATCCTCAGCCCTTAGTAATTATCTCGCCCGTGCAGGAAAGAGACGGCAGGGAAATTTTGACAATAGCTAATACGAGCTTTATATTTGTTCAGCAGCAGCTACAACTGCCTCTGGATAGACTTCACTGGAAAAGCCTTGATAAAGAAATCACAGAGGATGGCTCACAAACAGCACGCTTCGAAGCGATAATTAAAATTGTAGGTACTAACGAGCCGGTTTTGAAATTGATTAAAACCTATAAAATCACTCCCCGCAGCTATCTTCTGGAATGTAACATAGCTGTCGAAAATCTTAGCGATACTGAGCAGAAAGTTCGTTTCAATTTATCCGGGCCAGGTGGACTTGGCAGAGAGGACTTCAGGTCTGATATGAGGAATATCATTGCCGGCTTTAGGGATACAGAGGGCCAAGTTAGCAGTGTAAGACTTGATATAAAAAACCTCAACAGGGCAAAGAGTATTGAAGACAGACGTTTGGTGAAACCCGGGGCAAACTTTCTCTGGGTAGCCGCGACAAACAAATACTTTGCCGCTATACTTGTGCCGCTTCCGGAAGAGGGTAAAGACCACTGTGATTGGGTAACGGATAAAACAGGCCGATTTCACAATCCTGATGGAGACAGCAAGGCCGACAGCGGTGACGAAGCAATAGGATTGGATTTGACAATTGCTTCCAATACTTTAGCTGCGGCAGGACAAACTAACAACACCAAAACATATAACTTCCAGTTATACGTTGGGCCTAAGGATAAAAGTCTTTTTGATAAGAACGAGCGGTATCGAGAGTTAGGTTTCGTTCAAACGATTACTTTCATACCCTGTTTTTGTTGTCCTGCAGGCCTTATTTACCCTTTAGCCTTTGGGATATTGGCTTTAATGAAATGGATGTACGCTTTTATCCCCAACTACGGAGTGGTAATAATCATACTGGTTTTCCTGATGCGGATTGCAATGCATCCTATCACGAAGAAGAGCCAGGTCTCGATGAGCAAGATGAGCAAGCTTGCTCCGAAGGCTGAGGAGATAAAGAAGAAATACGCCAATAACAAGGCTGAAATGAACAAACAGATAATGGCACTTTACAGAGAGCAGGGCGCTTCACCGGTTATGGGTTTTCTTCCGATGATGGTTCAGATGCCGATTTGGATTGCATTGTGGAGCGCAGTATATGCCAGTATTGATTTGCGAGGAGCACCTTTTTTGCCGTTCTGGATTACAGACCTTTCGATGCCGGATGCTCTGGTTAGTTTTTCGAAGGTAACAGTGCCTTTGTTGAACTGGAAGATACAATCGCTGAATCTTTTGCCGATTTTGATGGGCGTGGCAATGTATCTACAGCAGAAACTAATGCCATCCCAGGCACCGGCGGGGACTGCGAGTCCCCAGGCTGCTCAGCAGCAGCAAATGCAGAAAACAATGATGATTATGATGCCGTTATTCCTCCCACTGGTTTTATACAATGGGCCGTCGGGAGTGAATTTATATATTATGTCAAGTACGTTTGCCGGCGTAGTTGAGCAATATATCATTCGTAAGCATATCCGGGAAAAGGAAGAAGCGGAATCGAAAGGTCTGGTGGCAGCTACGAGCAAGACAGGCGGCAAAGTCAAAAAGAAAAAGCCCAAGCCGTTTTATAAAATTTAAAAGTGCCTAAAGTTGTTTTTTGAACTTTAGCTCACTTTAGATACTTCTAATACTAAATGTACGACCTAAATGACACTATTGTGGCTGTCAGCTCTCCGACCTCAGACGAAAGAGTAATTGTTCGCGTTACAGGACCACGCGCAATTGAAACTTGTGAGCAGATTTTAGACTCTTCAATTTCAGCCCTCGTGGAAAAACAAAGAAGCAGCCTGGTAGAAGCAGATGTAAAAATCGACGATGAACTCGAAGTCAAAGCGCAACTATATCTTTTTTTATCTCCGCATTCTTATACCGGCGATGATATAGCAGAGATTCACATCCATACAAATACGGCTGTTACTGAGGCCTTGATGGACAATTTATTAGACAGAGGGCTTCGGATGGCCGGGCCGGGCGAATTCACGGCACGGGCGTATCTGAACGGCAAAATCGATTTGGCCCAGGCCGAGGCGGTGAATGAGATTATCGTAAGCTCCAACGCATTTCAATTAGCCGCCGCTGAGAAACTTCTCAGCGGACGGTTATCTGAGACCACGGCAAAGGTACGCTCGGCGATAATGGATTGTCTTAGCTTAATCGAGGCTGGACTGGATTTTAGCGGGGAAGATATCGAGCTGGAAACCGGAGCGGATGTAGTCGAGAGACTTCTTGGCGTAAAGGAACAGCTCGAGCATTTACTCACCGGAAGCATCAGGTATGAGACGCTAATCGATTTGCCGGCGGTGGGGATTGCCGGTGCTCCTAATGCCGGGAAGAGCAGTCTGCTTAATAAACTGCTCGGTAAAGAAAGAAGTATCGTCTCGCACGAGCGCAAAACCACCAGAGATGTGCTGACGGCTCTGTGCACATTGGAGCATTGCAGGTGCGTTTTATTCGATTGTGCAGGCCTGGTAAGAGAGACGGACAACATACTTGATGAACTGGCGCAACAGGCGGCAATTGAGGCGCTTCGAAACAGCGCTGTAGTTGTATTCTGCGTTGACATATCAAAAGCCGATTGGTCTGAGGACATCTCAATACGTGAACTCACAGAGCCGAAGATTATGATACCGGTCGCGACAAAATGCGATTTGGTATCCGAACCGGTGTTATCAAATCGCCTTGCCGAGCTGAAAGAGATATTCGGTCCCGCACCAAAATCGACCTCCGCAAACCGCTTTTCATCCATGGATAACAAGACCAAGCACAACAAAGTGGATTTTGGTGCTGGATTTTTAGTAACTTCTGCAGAAACCGGCGCCGGCTTAGAGCTATTGCGAGAGGCAATCGACAAAAAAATAATCGAGCTGGAACCTGGTTTTGAGACGGCCAAATCAGGCGCTACCCCACTTTTCGAGGGTACCCAAAGCTCTGTTGCCCTTACCGCCCGGCACAAACAGGCTGTTACTGAGGCAATTGAGAACGTCAGTGAATCCACCAGTGAATTGAGAGCCGGCAATGATGAAGTTGCCGCAATGATGCTGCGAGCTGCTTATCAGGTGATTTCCGGTATCGAATCGGCCACAGGCGGTCACGTCGATGAGCAGATATTGGAGCAGATATTCAGCCGTTTCTGTATAGGTAAATAGTCGGCTCCGGCTGACAACAGCCGGTTTTATCTTAATGGCTGTGAAGGCCCGGCACTAAGTAAAAAGCGATGAGTTTTGAACCAGGGGCAGTCGTCTCCTTTCGCCGAGCAGGACGATGTCCTGAAGAGCCTCTTTAGTTTTCGCACCGGTCCATTTTTTCTCGAATTGCGGGTCGCGGACTATCTGCGCGATGGCCGCAAGTGAATAAAGGTGGAAATTTCGTTCATCCTTCGAACCCATAATGACAAAGACAGCGTGGACGCTTGGCTCTTTCTCAGAGAAGAAGATTCCCTCTCTGGAGCGAGCAATGAGGATATCAAACTTGTGCTGGCCCTCGAGGATTATATGCGGTATGGCAAGGTACGGGCTGAGTACGGTACTGCTTTGTTTTTCCCTTTCGACGAGCAGTTTGAGCAGCTCCTCGGACCGGACGTTGAGACGCGGTGACATCTCGTCGGCGACCAGCTTGAAAAAGTCTTCAAGCCTTGCTGACTGCTTAATGTCAAGAACAGAACCTTTTTCGATGATGTCATCGAATCTGTCCTTTATGATTTCATCCCTTTCTCTGATGATTTCTTTAAGCTCACTTTCAAGCGAATGTGTCGTAAGCTCTTTAGCGGTTATTCTTTCGATGAGATGAAGAAGTGCGTACTGCCTTGTGGTTCTTATTCGTCCGTAGAACCAGTAAACGAACAATCCACCGACAATAAGCACCAGAGTAATCAGGAGGGCCTCCCTGCCCATTTCGAATATCAAAAGGCCGAAGCCGATTATACCGGCAATCTGCATCCAGGGATACAGAGGGGCGCGAAACTTCGGCTGATAATTCTGCAGGCGGCTTTCCCTGAGAACAATTACCGAAAGACACGAAAGAATGTTGGTCAGAATAAGGACAACCGAAGCGGCTTCGACCAGGATAACAAGTTTCAACAGTAAGGCGGCGGAGATAACCAGGCCCGTCACAATAAGCGCATTATGTGGTGTTCCGAATCTTTTATTGATTCTGCTGAAAAACACGGGCAGCAGACTGTCCCTGCTCAACGGGACAAGAGACCTTGCCGCGGTCATAATCCCCGCGTTCGCCGTCGAAAGAAAAGCGAAGATTGCGGCGATGCTCAATGCGATTTTACCGAAGCTGCCCAGGAAAGCCTCCGCCCCGTCGGAAATGGGCGTCAGTGAATGACTCAGCACCGTCGGCTCAAGCACACCAGCCGTGACCAGCACCATCAGACTGTAGAAAATGCTCACTACGAGAAGCGAAACTATCATTCCCAATGGAATGTTGCGGGCAGGATTCCTTATCTCCTCGGCGACGCTGGCAATTTTCAGCAGACCTGCATAGGAGACGAACACAAAACCAGTAGTAAAAAATATTGAGGCAGGCCCGCTGGGTACGAAGGGCGCCAGATTCTCGATGCGAACCCTGGGCAGCCCAAATACAATGTAAAGGAGCATAAGTACAAGCAGAGCTATCACGAGGCCGACCTGCGTTTTGCCTGCCCGCTTAATACCAGCCAGATTGATAAGAAGAAAGATGACACAGAAAAGAATAGATAACAGATGGAGGTTGGCGTCAATAATCAATGCTGTAAAAATCGAAATGCCGACGAGTGCAAAAGCGCTTTTCATCGACAGAGAGAACCAGCTCAGCAGACCTGCGACGGTTCCGGCGGCCGGACCCAGACTGCGGACAACAGTGAAACAATCGCCGCCTGCTCGGGGCATGGCCGTCGTCATTTCTGCGATACTGAGCATACCGGGTATTGACAATAGTCCGGCCATCAGATAACAGAGAATGACGGCCGGTCCGGCCCTGGCATAAGCAATGCCCGGCAAAATGAACAGCCCGGAACTGATCATGGCCCCGGAGGCTATACAGAAGACATCAATCAGATTCAATTCCTTCCTTAGTTTCACTGTCGGCCATCCCGGATTTCAGGCATTGTTAGATTTTGCTGGCGGACTATACGAACGGCGTGGAACTTTGTTTGATATATTCAGGCAAGAGTGTTAAGACTTTATCTACCTTACCGGAGCGGAATCAGCCGCCAAGCCAAAAAGCCACTCTTTGTACCATAAAAACAGCCGGGACAAGACATTATTAAAGTGTCTCGCTCCGGCTTTTCATAATCGCTGTTTTCAACAATCTGTTTATTAAGGAGTTAAAACTTATTTTTAGCAGAGTTTTCCTCTATTCATCTTTGGCTTCGAATTCAGCGTCGATTACATCATCCGGCTTTTTCCTTTTAACATCACCTTCCGGCGGTGGTGGTGCTTGCTCGGCCTGGCCTGGTTGGGGCTGGGCGGAAGCGGCCTGCTTCTTGGCGGCCTCTTCGTAAAGCACCTTGCCCAGTTCCTGGCTAGTGGTGCCGAGGTTTTCAATGGCTTTCCTTATCGCATCGGCGTTATCACCTTTTACAGCTTCCTTGAGGTTGTTGACTGCATTTTCGATATTGCCGCGGACATTGGCGGAGACCTTCTCTCCGTGCTCTTTGAGCGTTTTTTCCGTTGAATAAATCAACTGGTCAGCCTGGTTTTTCAGGTCAACGACCTCTCTTTTCCTCTTATCTTCCTCGGCGTGGATTTCGGCATCCTTGGCCATCCTCTCAACTTCCTGGTCGCTAAGACCTGAGCTGGACTTAATCTCGATGGACTGCTGCTTGCCGGTGCCGAGGTCCTTTGCAGAGACGTTCAGAATGCCGTTGGCATCAATATCAAACGCAACTTCAATCTGTGGGATTCCCCGGGGTGCCGGCGGAATATCGGCAAGCTGAAATCTGCCGAGCGTACGGTTGTTCCGTGCAAATTCCCTCTCGCCCTGGAGAACGTGGATGTCAACGGTGGTCTGACTGTCAGCGGCGGTTGAGAAAATCTCTTTCTTACTGGTCGGGATTGTAGTGTTTCTTTCAATCAATCTTGTCATAACTCCACCCAGGGTCTCAACACCTAATGAAAGCGGCGTTACATCTAAAAGCAGAATATCCTTTACACCTGCATCACCAGCCAGGACTGCTCCCTGAATAGCGGCGCCTAATGCAACAACTTCATCGGGATTGAGACTCTTATTCGGCTCTTTTTTGAAGATTTCCTTGGCGATTTGCTGGACTTTTGGAATTCTCGTCGAGCCACCAACAAGCAGGGTCTCGGTGATGTCTTTAGGTTCCAATTTGGCATCCTCCATTGCTTTGTAGCACGGCTGTTTCAAACGTTCAAAAACGTGCTCAACGAGCGATTCGAACTTGCTTCGAGTGATTGTTATCTGCAGGTGCTTCGGCCCTTTTGCGTCGGCTGTAATAAATGGCAGGTTAATGGTCGCTTCAACCTGCGAGCTTAGTTCGCACTTTGCCTTTTCAGCGGCCTCTTTGAGCCGTTGATGTGCCATCGGATCTTCACGCAGGTCAATTCCTTCCTTCTTTTTGAACTCATCGGCGATGTAGTTTATTAAAACTGCATCAAGGTCATCGCCGCCGAGATGGGTGTCACCATTTGTACTGAGAACTTCAAGTACGCCGCCTTCCTCTCCGAAGCCGCCGATATCGAGGATGGAGATATCGAATGTGCCGCCGCCAAAATCGAAGACGGCTACTTTCTGGTCCTTTTTCTTCTCGACGCCGTAAGCAAGTGCTGCGGCTGTCGGCTCGTTGATTATTCGCTCGACCTCAAGTCCTGCGATTTTGCCGGCGTCTTTGGTTGCCTGACGCTGCGAGTCGTTAAAGTAAGCCGGGACGGTAATAACGGCATTGGTGACTTTTTCACCGAGATAATCCTCGGCGGTCTTTTTCAAATCTTGCAGAACCATAGCTGATATTTCCGGCGGTGTATATTCCTTTTCGCGGATCTTGACTTTGACAAGTTCATCCGGGCCGCCTGTGATTTTATAAGGGACAATCTTTTCCTCCGACGAGACTTCATTGTGGCGTCGGCCCATAAAACGCTTGATGGAAAATACTGTGTTTTCGGGGTTTGTTACCTGCTGATGGCGAGCAATCTGGCCGACAAGTCTCTCGCCCTTGTCAGTAAAGCCAACAACAGAAGGGGTCAGCCGAGAGCCGGAAGAATTAATCAGGACCTTCGGGGCTGAGCCTTCCATCACGGCAACTACCGAAAATGTCGTTCCCAAATCTATTCCAATGATTTTAGCCATAGTTATATTCCTTTCGCTATAAATTCATTTCACGGACTGAAAGTGTGCAAAAGGCGTGCCAGTTAGGGGATTATGTTGTTTTATGCTGTTTAACCTGTTTGGATATAAGAAGTTAGAGTTTTTTAAGATGATGTTTTGGTGTTTCAGGACGTCAATTTGTTGTGCCATTTTGGCAGATTCGGCCCGCCTCGGCTTGGCCCCTACGAGCTGTTTCGATATTGGGTTTGAATTGGATTTGTTTTCACCAAGTGTCCAATCGGGTATATTTTCATAATCTATTGTTACTAATGATTTTACGTTCATTTGAGTATCCGGCAAATTGGATTTGTTTTGCATAAAAGGTTAACTGGTTAATTGGTTATTAGCCATTGACTCCGTCCAAGGAAGGCCGGGTTCCGTCAAACAGATGCCGGATCTTCGACTTCGACATTAGGAACCCCCCTTCTGATTGATTATTGACGATTTATGATTTATTGTGAGCCTAATCCATTAGTTAGATATGTATTATACGATAGATAGTCCAAAAAACAAGTGAAATCCGCATTTTTATGGAAAATTGTCCTTTACTCGGAGATTCAGGGCATATCGTATTGCGTATTGCCCTTCGACCTGGCTGAGGATTTGCCTGCCGGCCTTCAACAACGCCTCATGGTCGGTATGGTATAATAGTAGTACCCGCCGCTGTTGTGCAAGGTGTTTCGCACTGCCCCGGTAAGTGCGCATTGAAAGTTTACTCCTCACAACAACAAAGCTAACAATCAAGGTAATAACCACTATGGCAATAACAGTTTTATTAGCGGCCGTTTTACGCGTCTTCATATTAATATCCTTCTTTTATTCCTTGCTCTTGACCTTGAATTCGAGCATTTGCCTCATACGTCCTTTTTGGAATTCTTCGCCCTGGCAGCGGAGGGCAAAGCCTTCATCAGTTATCTCATATCCAAAATCTCGGCCAGCGTAAGGGTCCTTTGGTAGATAATCCGGGAGCTTATCGGGTAATTTTCCGGTCTTTGCCCTGACAAGGTAAATTTCCACAGCGGCCTTAAGGGCGTTTAGGTGAGTTGTGTGCCGAACATGAACGTTGTACAATTTTAGCACTTGATCCGCGCAGGCCATTACTATGGAGAGTGTCAGCATTTTCTTCGGGTGGGCCAACATCATTATTTTAGCAGCAGTGTCGCCTCCGAACTCTTTCTCCAGCTCGTCTGTAAGACGCTTGATTTCCGCATATTTCTTTTCATACGGCATTCCACTGTCCATTACCTGGAGAGCAGAATTTAAGAAATCGTCATACGGCTTCCGAGCAAGAGAAATCAGCTCCTCGTCAGTCAGACTTTGAACCTCTTTTGCATTCCCGGTGTTTTGTACAAGACGCTCTCTTGCTAAAGCTTTGATTTGTTCTTTCTTAAGCATAGCTTGTCGGGTATTCTCAAGGATATCCGCATTCATGCGTAAGCTTTGGACAGCAAGTTCGAAATCCAGCTTCGAAGCTCTGGCAGGTGACGTTGATGCTCCACTTTCAATAGAAAGTCGATTTTTCAACCAGGTTAGAGTCTCTATATCCGGTTTCATATATCCTAAAAGATGCTGAATACAGCTTAAGGCATTCCTATCAACAGTTAACGAACTCGAATAGAGAAGGATTGCATCGTCACCTACGTGGCGGGCGAATCGGCGCATCATCAGACAACGTTCAAAAGCTGTCCGATAATCTTCATCTGCAGCAAGAAGCAAAGCATCTGCACGAAGGATGAGCACAAAATCTCTTATCTCTATCAGTTGTAGTAAGAGGTACCTAAATCCCTGAGAATACCGGATTCCCCAATTACATTCCGGTATTTTAGAGGCAGCCTCTGCAAATTCGATCGCTTTACCACACTTTCTCAGATATTCTCTGATCTTCTCATCGGGATCGATGTCCCGCATACTATCATAATGTTCACGTACTTCCTTGTATTGCCAAAGATTATCAATATAAAACATGAGTTCGGGGGTCAGGTATCTTCTCATTAGGGTCAACGCTACGCCTACTCTCGTACTGTTCGCGTAACAAATTGTAGCGCATCAGGTACATGACGTCAGTGTTAGGGTCAAATATCTTCTCATCAGGTTCAGCGTCACGATTCTTGAGCCTTTCTTTGAGTTCCTGGATCAGTTCTTTAGTAACAACGCCAGGCTTTAGTTCAACGCCAATATCTTTGAACATTTTTTCAAGTTGGCGGATCCGCTTTTCAGTATCAGCAATAGTCTCGAGTTCTCCGCCGCGTAAGAGCTTGTCGATTGTTTCTAATCGAGTTTTGTAAACCAATTCCTTAGCGGCAGTATCAGGTTCGGGACGAAGCAGAAACGCCTGGTAATACAGCAAGGCAGCATTGTCCGGGTCCGGCGGCAACGTCGAAGCCTGCGCTCCAACCGTCCATAAGAAGATGGCACAACAAATTGTGATTTTATTTCTGAGGTTCTTATTGCTCATAATAAAGCTCCTTTATGTTTAAGGACCGAACGGTACGCAAAAAACATAGTGTACTTATCTATACAAACTGCTTCAATCATCCTGATTAAGTCCTGCCCGCGTTACTCCCATATAATATTATACGCGCAGGGGCTTAAAAATAATTGAAAAAAATCAGGAAGGGTGAAATTTTAGCTTTTTTGCTGAGTATCCTGATTGAGAGCTGAGCGGATGATTTTTGCCCGAACGGCGTCTATGTGGATTGGATCCAAAAGCGCTCCGTAATTTAACTGCAAGCGCATTTATTAACTATTAATCTTAATCGGTACAAACCACTTTTTATGTTCATATGTCTTATACGTAAAGCGCGTACGCGCTTTACGTATGGGCTTTTTCTTACGATTGATTATTAAGGTAAAAGAAGTAGTACCGCATGGGCAAACTCATTGCCCATTCTACGGACTACATTTTTAGCTTTTTTGCGGAGTGTCCTGGTTTAGGGCAGAGCGGATGATTTGGGCTCGAAGAACATCTCTGTTAGTAGGGTCCAGCGATTTTCCATAGTTTAACTGCAAGTGGGCCGGCAGGGTCAGCATGAACAGCCGATTTATGGTGGCAATTGAAAGCCGGCCTTTTTTATCCAGGCCCTTGGGGGTACCGCAGAGTGTGTAAAGCTTATCTATTGCAGGAGTTGAGGCCCCCATATACTCGTGCATATTGATACCTAATCGCAGGTGGCTCAGCAGGAACAGTGCCTCCTGGGAACTTATCAAATGGGCGTTTTGTAAGAGTGCCATCGCCCGGGAGATTTTATCGTCGAGGACGTCAGATTTCTTAGAGAGCAATTGATTTCTTGCAGCGTTTTCGTATTCGACTATTTCAGGAATGATGATATTTTCAAATTGCGAGATGATATCCGACTCCGAGACACCGAGCGTAACCTGATTGGATAACTGGTACAGGTCACTTGCCGCTTCGGTGCCTTCGCCGAAAAGACCTCGCACGGCCAGGCTCATATCCCTTGCGGCGTTGAAGAACTTTTCTATCTGTCCTGTCATCTTCAGGGCCGGTAGATGGAGCATTACCGAGACCCTAACCCCTGTGCCCAGATTGGTCGGGCAGGCCGTCAGATAGCCATAACGAGGGCTGAAGGCATAGTCAACCTTTTTCTCTATCATATCGTCGATTTGGTTTATCTGCTCGGCGCATTGAGATAGCTGACAGCCGGCTTTTAGCACCTGGAGCCGCAGATGGTCCTCCTCATTAATCATAGCTGTGAAGAATTCCTTCTGGGCGATGACGACGCCTCGCGGGCCTTTACCGAAGGCATGGTGCCGACTGATAAGATGGCGTTCCACCAGGAAATGTCTGCTTAGAGTAGGTGCTTTGTCCACGCTGATATAGAAGATTTTATCGCCAAGCTCAAGAGACATCAGGACATCCCTAAGCGTCTTAAGTATTTCAGATTTTTCATTATTTGAGCAATGGCTGAGGAATTTGTAGCCGGCGATGTTCCTGGCCAGACGAATCCGCGAGGACACAACGATATCGGCCAACGGTCCCGAGCCGTTGAACCACTCGTTTATATCGTTACTTATGTCTGTTAGTTTCATATCTCGTATTTCTTATGTATAGTATATAGGCCCTTTATTTTTCAACTTGATTTATTTTGTCCCTCAATTCGGCAGCCAGCTCGTAATCTTCGCTTTGCACCGCAGCTTGCAGCTGCTGGCGCAGGTTTAAGAGCTCTATCTGTTTCTTTGTGTCCTGCGGTGTTTTTGAAGGAAGCTTGCCGCAGTGCGTTGTCTTGCCATTGTGAGCTTTTTCAATGAGCGGCAGCAGCGATTTCTCAAAAACCTCATAATCATGGGGACAACCCAAGACCCCTTGCTTGCGGAACTGAGCCAGCGTAAAGCCGCAGTTCGAGCATGCGAGCTTCTGCTCTGAAGGGCCGGAGAGCTCATCATCTGTCGGCTGGACGGCAAGCAGACTGCTAAGCAGCTCATTTATAGGGATATGACTCTTGACCGCTATATCCTGCTCGGCTGCACAATGCTCACAGATGTGCATCTCGGTGCGGACGCCGTCGGCAATCTCGGTCAGGTGAATAGTCGCATCATTTTTGTTACAAATCTGACATTGCATAAACAACTCGATTCTCGATTCTCGATTCTCGATACTCTATTTTCTTCTTCTACGAGCATCGAGCATCCTGTATCGAACTTCAATATTTATATTATACCAAAAAACCTGAATAAACAATCGTCAAATTTAGAAAGTTACTGTAGGCAGATTTCCCGATTCATCGGGATTCGCTGAAATTTGCCGTGCAGCCCGGCTCCTCAACAACCCTGATATTTTGGAGTTTAACGCCTTTGGGCAGTTTGGCCCGGAGTTTTTCATATATATATTTGGCTACGTTCTCGGCTGATGGGTTGTTCTGCCGAAAATAGCTGATTTCGTTCAATGCCACATTGTCAAACTCAGAGACGATATCATCGACCATCTCCTTAAGCTCCTGAAAATCCATCACAACCGCCATACTGTTTAGCTTGTCGCTGCTGACATCAGCGCTAACCAACCAGTTATGATGGTGCACGGGTTCTTTTGAGCCATCCAGTAAGACCATTTGATGCGATGCCCAAAAGCTCGTTTCGACACTAATCGTAAACATATCTCGATGCTCGATACTCGATGCTCGCCATCCCCAAGCTCATCCCTCTTTTTCGGGATTCGCTTGAGGCTGCCACCCATTCAGTCCCGATTTATCAGGATTTTATTTCTTAAGGTGCTGTTTTACTCGCATGTAAATATTGTTCGGAATTAAATTTGACAAATCTCCACCTAATGAGGCGACCTCTCGAATCAAGGTCGAGCTGGTGAAGCCATACTGTTCGCTGGTCATAATAAAGACGGTTTCTATGCCGGCCACAGCCCGGTTGGTCATAGCAAGCTGGAACTCATACTGGACGTCGGTAAGGCTTCGCAGGCCACGGAGTATGACATCTGCCTTTTTCTTGGCGGCGTATTCAACCGTCAGTCCCTCAAAACTTTCTACCGAAACACCCGTCATCTGTCTTTCGCGGATTAGCTCAGCTATCATCTCCACCCGCTCTTCAGGCGTGAAGAGCTGATTTTTTACCGGACTTCGCCCAACCGCGATGATAAGCTCATCAAAAAGTTTCATACCACGGTTGATAACGTCCAGGTGCCCGTTTGTTATCGGGTCGAACGAGCCGGGGAAAATCGCTCTTACACATTTTTTAGCCATCAGTACCCCTTTTCTTTTGAAAAAACAAATGATGATTATACCACGACAACGGAAGAGGTCAAATAATTCCATTGTCAGTTGTTAGGATATGCTAAGGACCCCGCAAGGCGGGAACCCTACAAGAATCTTTGCCATTCCAAGCGCGAACCTTTATGCATTATCAAAGTATTAACGATAGATTCGAAATGTGCAGACAAAAATTTTTCTGAACAGGCGATATAATGAATAGCTATACTACTTGGCGTATTAACGCTGTAACCTACTGTATGTGGGCGGGATTATCGCTGGTTGCGGGTATGATTATCCCTGGTCTGGCTATTTGCGCCAGCGCAAATGAACCTCAAGTTGATTACAGTTCAAACGAAATCTCCTCTGAACCACCAATCTGGAGCACGGGGGAAATCATCGTCAAGTTTGAAGATGATGTTACTGAGGATTATAGAAATGTGGTAATCCGGGAGCTCGGCTGTTCGGCAGTAGATAGATGCTTATTCAGTAACGTGCATCTGGTTCAGATTCCTGAATTCCTAACAGCCGCTGAAACTGTGGATATGTTTCAGAAAGAAGATGCGGTTGACTATGCAGAATTAAACTACTATGCAAGGATAAGTCTTGTCCCTGATGACACCTTCTATTCTTACCAATGGAATTTGAACAATGAGATTTCAGGTGGGATTAGTACGGAAGCAGCGTGGGATATTCAAACAGGCGATCCTAATGTGATAGTAGCGGTACTGGATACAGGTGCTGCATACGAAGACTTTGAGACGTACAAGCAAGCTTCGGATCTGGCCGGTACATCTTTTGTGGCCGGCTACGATTTTGTGAATGACGACTCTCATGCAAACGACGATCAAGGCCATGGGACTCATGTGACCGGTACTATCGCACAGAACACAAATAACAGCATGGGAGTTGCAGGAGTGGCATTTGACTGTTCCATTATGCCGGTGAAGGTGGTAAGCCACCTGGGAACAGGCAGTTATTTTGACATAGCCAAAGGAATATATTTCGCTACGAATAACGGAGCGAAGGTTATCAATTTGAGCTTAGGTGGAGAGGGAGAGTCGGTCACCTTAAGAGATGCTATTGGCTATGCCTATTCCCAAGGTGTAACAGTCGTGTGTGCCGCCGGTAACGAATTTCTTGAGGGCAACCCCACAATTAATCCTGCCGCCTATAATGACTATTGCATTGCAGTCGGAGCGACCCGCTATGATGAAACCAGAGCATACTATTCCAACACCGGCAACCACCTGGACATAGCTGCACCAGGAGGTGACATGCTCGTGGATCAAAACGGCGACGGTTACCCAGATGGAATACTCCAGCAGACTTTCGGAATAGACCCAAATGATTTTGCATACTGGTTCTATCAGGGTACTTCCATGGCTGCACCTCATGTTAGTGGAGCAGCTGCTTTACTGATATCGAACGGCGTGACCAATCCGGACAAAGTCAGAGAAGCCATTGAAAAAACAGCCAAGGATATTGGTCCTGGCGGTTGGGATGAAGAATACGGATGGGGGTTGATAAATGTACGAGCGGCTCTGAACTACGGAGTGCGCGGTGACTTCAGTGGCGATTTGCTCGTTAGTCTCGAGGACCTTAGCCTTCTGGCCGACCAGTGGTTACAGCACGCGACTCTAAGTCCTAAAGCAGAACTCAGTGGTGACGGTGTTGTGAACTTTGTTGACTTTGCGATTTTGGCAGAAAAGTGGTCCAAATAGAATCCTCCACGCGGTTGCCTCAAATATTTGCAAGAGTGAAACTATCCGCGATAGTGTGTGTGCATATCATCTTTGAGATTCCCGTATGGCAGGCTACTTCAGCCAACGGTCCAGCCAGCTTATCACTGTTTCGTGCCAGAGGATGGAATTTTGTGGCTTTAGCACCCAGTGATTTTCGTCGGGGAAGTAAAGCAGCTTGCTGGGAATTCCGAGGCGCTGGAGGGTATTAAAGGTGCCGAGCCCCTGAGTATCGGCCACCCGAAAGTCCAGTGCACCGTGGATAACCAGCATTGGAGTCTTCCAGTTTTTAACGAAGTTTACCGGATTGTGCTTTTCATAGCCGGCGGGATTATCCCAGGGCGTGCCGAGGTGGTCCCACTCGGGGAACCAGAGCTCTTCGGTGTCGAAATAGGCCATCCTTTCATCAATATTGCCGTCGTGGTTCACCAGGCAGCGGAAACGGTCGGGCCAATTGCCGGCTATCCAGTTAATCATATAACCGCCGAAAGAGGCACCAAGGGCTCCGACCCTGTCGCGGTCCATCCAGGGGTAACGTTTTAAGGCGGCGGCCAGACCTTTCTGCAGGTCTTCAAGAGGTTTGCCGCCCCAGTCGCCCCGGATGGAATCGGTGAAGGCCTGGCCATATCCGGTAGAGCCGTGGAAATCCACCATAACCGCAGCGTAGCCCGCTCCTGCGTAGGCCTGTGGGTTCCAGCGGTAATGAAAGCTGTTGCCGAAGGATCCCTGAGGGCCTCCGTGAATCAGAAAGGCCACAGGGTATTTCCTGGCGGGGTCAAGATCCACGGGCTTGACTACATAGCAATAGACCGTTTCATCGTTCCATCCGGCGAATGTAAACTGCTCATATCCGCCCATACGGGCAGCGGCAATTTTTTCGGCATTGATATTGGTGATTTTGCGTATATCGCCGCCATCAGGTTTAACCGAATACAATTCTACAGGAGATCGCAGGTTGTTCAGGCCAAAGATAATCCTGTCCCCCGCGACGCCGGGTGAACTTATGCGGCCTTCTTTGACAATGGTTCGAACAGCACCGGTTTTTACATTGATGGCGAACAGAGATTTTTGGCCCACATTAGTTGCTGTGGCATAGATTGTTTTGCCATCGGCCGAGAAGCAGAACGATGACGGGCTGCGGTCCCAGTTTTCCGTCAGAACCCGCGGCCGGCCGTTTGGCCAGGGGCGCAGGACAATTCGGAACCGGTCAGATTCATAGCCTGGCCTGGCCATAGCTAAGTAAGCCAACGTCCTGCCGTCGGGAGAGAAAACCGGATGAGTATCCCAGGCCTGGTTTTCCTCGGTCAAACACATCGGCGGTTCGGCACCATCAACAGGTGACAGGTAAAGGTCGAAGTCTGTTGACCATGGTTCCGCCCTGCCCACATCGCGGGCGGAAAAGACAAGGCCCCTACTGTCAGGAGTGAACGTAATTTCTTCCGGGCCGCCGAACGGTATGGAAGGGGTATCGGCATCCATTCCCTGCATAACGTCTACCGGGTCGCCACCCGCCGACGGCATTACAAACAGATGCGAGCGCCGACCATCCTTCCAGGTATCCCAGTGCCTGACAAAAATTCGCTCGTAAATCCGTCCGGTAGTTTTTTTCTGCTTGATTTCATCGAGCTTCTCCTTCGTTTCCGCTATGGTTTTGCAATCCGGAAAGACTTCCATAGTAAAAGCGATGTGTTTTCCATCGGGTGAAACGAGCAGATTTCCAACATCAAGGGGCAGGTCTGTAACCTGTTGGGCTTCTCCACCGTCAATGCGAATGCGCCAAACCTGTGCGGAGTCCGAGCGAGTGGATATAAAGAATACCGAGCCGGCAGCGCCGGCCTTTAGCATACCCGCCTTCGGCGGGCCGTCAGGTTTCCAGCGAGGATTAGAGTCACCTTGAGGATGAGACGTCAGGCGACGAAGGCCCGTCCCATCAGCGCCGAGAAGCCAGAGGTCGGTCCGCCCCTTGTTTGCTTCGAGGTCGGTTACTCTCAGCACGAAAACAATCCATTTGCTGTCCGGTGAAATCTGAGGGTCGGAGAGCCTGTCCATCGCCAGCATATCGTGAACGGAAAACGGATGGGTTTGGTCGGAAGGCACTGCAGAAAGAGCTGCAAGATTTACCCAAAGAACAAGAAGCAGTGACATCAGCGTCGATCGCATCATCTTCTCCTTAATAGTATCGGTTAAATACTAAACAACAATTCGCCACTAAGCTTCTTTTGTGAGTGTAACAGGGATATCGAGCCAGAAGGTTGAGCCTTTTCCGAGCTCACTTTCAAGCCCGATGCTGCCGGCGAGCATAGCAGCCAATTCAGTGCTGATGGTAAGTCCCAGGCCTGTGCCGGTCGATTCGCGGGTTATAGAACCATCAGCCTGACGAAATTTTTCAAATATCTTTTCCTTGTCAGACCCGGCGATGCCACAGCCGGTATCACTTACCGCAATCCAAACCGTCTTTTCATTCGCCATTTTGGCTCGAATTTCAATTCTGCCCCGCTGGGGCGTAAACTTTATGGCATTACTCAAGAAATTGTACAGTATCTGCTGGACTTTGCCGGCATCCGTTGAAAGAATCGGTATATCGGAATCGACCAGGAGTTTGACTTTGATTTTCTTTTTCTTTGTCAGCAGTGAGAAAGAGGATACGAGAGCCTGACATAACTTTGACACAGAGGTTTCTTCTATGTGCAGCTCCATTTTCCCGGCCTGAGTTTTAGCCAAATCCAGCAGGTCGTTAATCATATTCAGCAAGCTGTTTCCGCTGGAGATAATGTTCTCAGCGTACCTTTGTGCCTTTTCCTTTTTCAAAAGTTGCGGCTTTTCTCTCAGGACCTGGGCAAAACCCAGAATCGCATTCAAGGGAGTTCTAAACTCGTGTGAAATATTGGCCAAAAATTCACCCTTAACCTTGTTGGCTTTGAACAGCTCGATGTTTCGCTCAGACAGCTCGGCAATTTTTGCATCGAGCTGTTTGTTTGCCTGGCGGAGTTTTTCCTGTGTAGCCCGCAGGCCATCGAGCATATTATTGAAGGCATTTGCCAGCCTTTCATATTCGTCTCCTGTCTTTATAGCGCTTCTGATGTCGAGATTTCCCTCGGCGACATTATTTGCTATTGCCCTTAGCTGCCGGATGGGCCGCAGGATAACCCGCTGGGTTATCCAGTAGAAAGCAATAACGGCACCGATACCGCCGATTAGGCCGGCAACAATGACCCAAACGCGATTCATAAATTTTGTTTTGCTGATTTCGCTGCCTATGCCCCGGAAGCGAATAAGTACGGCACCTATCGGCTCATTTAACGAAAAGGCGCTGGCAATACCCTGTTGATTGTGGCAGCTTATGCAATGGTCGGTTGCTCTGAAAATTCTCACATAATTGCTCTGGAGCACGCCCTCTTCTTTCTTTAACAGGATATTATCGTTCCTGTTCTGGTCGGCTTTTAGAGTTTCAACCAACTGGCCGGCCTGCTCTGTAAATCCACTATAGACGGACCTATTTTCACTGTCCGTTGCCTGCACCTGTGGTTGCGAAGACACAGGTGTGAAGCGAATCCATCTCATATCCGGGTCGTTTACATCTATGGCCAGACCGGTGTTATCCAATGCAGGAAGAGTTTGGCCGGGGTCCTTTAGCTGGAAGTGCCGGTCGAGCAGTGCCTGCGACCTTGCTCTGCCCATATCGAGCAGGTCTTTTTTGATGAGCTGACCCATCCAGATGTAAGGAAGAAGAAGTGCGATAGTTAAGGTAAATACCACCGCGGCCCCAAAGGTGAGTCTGCACTTTTTCGCCAGCGACAACGGTGATAAGCGTAAAAGTACCAAAAACCTATGCCAGATGTGTTTTAAGTTAAACCGCATAAGCTAAATTTTCTTTCGCAAAGCATAAACAAGTACACAAGAGCATAAAAGCATAAGTGATTTTCAAACACTACTCTTTAAGCTTATGGAATTCGGCTCTCAGCTTGGGTAAAGCATCCGGATAATTTTTCTGAATGAAATCAACCATCTTTTCTCTGACCTGGCAACGAAGACTCCATGCAGTCGAGGCATCCGCAGCGCTCATAAGAGCTCTTAATTCAACCGTACGCTCAGATGTGTTAGTAGCCTGCAGGACGCAGACTTTGCCATCCCAAAATTCCGAATCTTTCAGGATACGATGAAGCTCGGCTCTGATAGAATCGATGGGTACCGTATAGTCAACATAAATGAATACAGTACCTAAAATATCAGCTGTAACACGGGTCCAGTTCTGAAAAGGCTTTTCAATGAAATAGGTTATGGGGACAACTAAACGTCTTAAATCCCAGATTCTCACAACCACATAGGTTAAAGTTATCTCTTCGATGCGTCCCCATTCATTTTCCACTATTACAACATCATCCACACGAATAGGCTGGGTAATAGCGATTTGCAGGCCGGCAATAAAGGTGGCAATAGTTCGCTGAGCAGCCATGCCAACGACAATACCAATAATACCTGCCGAGGCCAAAATGGTTGTCCCTAAGTGACGAACCCTTTCAAAAGTCATCAGACATATCGCGAAGGCCACAATAATCACCACTGCGATCACTATTCTCTTTAGAACCCTGAATTGTGTATGTATTTTCCTGGCCCTGAGATTATCTTTTACATCAACATTAAAACGGATGAGAATATAGTCTTCTAAAACATAAGTGGACCTGATTAATAACCATGAGACCAACCCGATAAGCAGCAAGCCCAGAACGTGGTTAAGAAAATCAGACACCTGAGTTTGAAATGCAGTTAATTTCGATACCAGTCGGATAATGATAAGAATGATTATCCACAGTAAAGGTCTAAAGCAATACTTGATAAAAGAGTCATCAACGATGCTTTTAGTTCTTTTGGTAAGTCTCAGCAGCAGTCTAAAGACCAAAAAATGGCCCACAAGCCCAACCAATACGGCCGTCCCGCACAACCACGCCAACCTTTCCCAGTTCTGTAAAGTAGCCAACATAAAATTACTCCAAATAACTAATGGTTTCCATTTTGAACTGTACCAAATGCAAAAAGACCATTTAGGCACCGAATAATATATTGAAAAGCGACAACCTAAAAAAGCTATTCCCTAAAAAAACTTATAGCCTGATGTCAAATTCCACTCCAGATGTAATTTTTTTATCCATAATACCATTGTAACAGTCAAGACAATTTTTCGCCTTTTTCTTGAATTGAAAGTCGGATTACAATGCAGCTAATAAGGCTACTCATCGGTTATTTGCCGGATTACGTGCGAGTGTCTTTGCATCCGGAGATTAAGCTCATCGAGCTGTTTCTGGTCCACTTCGCTCGGGGCATCGGTTAAGAGGCACTGTCCGCGCTGGGTCTTCGGAAATGCAATGACATCCCTGATATTTTCCGTTCCGGTTAGCAGCATGACAAGCCTGTCGAGGCCGAAGGCTATTCCGCCGTGCGGTGGGGCGCCGTAATCCAACGCCTTCAAAAAGAAACCGAACCGCTGCTGTGCCTGGTCCCTTGAAATATTTAGCAGGTCGAAAACCTTCTGTTGAATTTTCGGGTTGTGGATACGAATGCTTCCGCCGCCAATTTCAGAGCCGTTAACAACGATGTCGTAGGCCTGCGAACAAATATTTGCAGGGTCGGTATCGAGCTTTTCAATGTCCTCTTCAACGGGAGAAGTGAATGGATGGTGCAGTGAGTCGTAGCGTTTCTGGTCTTCGTTCCATTCGAACAGCGGAAAGTCCACCACCCATACGAACTCGAAGCGTCCCCGGTCATAAAGTTTCAGGTCGCGGGCAAGTTTGCATCGTAAGGGAGCCAGGGCCTTATCGGCAGCTTCTTCCTTGTCGGCGACAACCAAGAGCAAATCTCCGTCTCTTGCCCCGAAGCGTTCGATAATCTGCCGCTGTGCTTCGGGGCTGAAGAACTTTGCGCAACCACCGAGCAGTGAAAGATTATTATTTTCTGTTTTGAGCCTGGACCAGGCCAGTCCCTTAGCGCCGTAGTCGGCCACGAAGTTTGTTAAGGTTTTTTCGATATCGCTTCTGGAATATCTTTCGCCGCCCGGGACGCAAAGCCCTTTTACTATCCCGCCGTTTTCAATCACCGAGGTAAACACCTTGAAAGAGCTTTGTCTGGCGATATCGGAAATGTTCTTTAATTTCATATCGAAGCGCAAGTCCGGCCGGTCGGTGCCGTAGTCGGCCATTGCCTCTCGG
Source organism: Phycisphaerae bacterium (assembly GCA_041862635.1). GTDB lineage: Bacteria > Planctomycetota > Phycisphaerae > Sedimentisphaerales > Anaerobacaceae > NIOZ-UU13. The sequence goes on from JBGVTO010000057.1 coordinate 43,895, forward strand.
TAAGACATCCGCCGAATCGGCAATGTGACATCTACGTTCAGTATTTCCTTCCAGAGTCGGGCTATTAGGTTTGAGTGGACGTCGATGACATCGTTACTATCGACAAAGCTCATCTCGACATCGATTTGTGTAAATTCGGCCTGTCTGTCGGCGCGGGGGTCTTCATCCCGGAAGCATCGCACTATCTGGAAGTATTTATCGACACCACTGACCATTAGAATTTGCTTAAAGAGCTGCGGTGACTGGGGCAGTGCATAGAAACAGTTTTTGTGAAGTCTGCTGGGCACAAGGAAATCTCTTGCACCTTCCGGCGTGCTTTTGGCCAACATCGGTGTTTCAATCTCCCAGAAGCCCAGCTTATCGAAATAATCCCGCACGACCATTGTAACACGATGGCGGGTGCGGAGTTTGTGCTGCATTTGGGGGCGACGAAGATCGATATAGCGGCTGGACAAGCGCAGCTCCTCGCCTGTTTTGTCGGCTTCATATATTTCAAACGGAGGTGTCCTTGAGATATTGAGAATTTCCAATTGCTGTACAGCGACTTCAATTTGTCCTGTCGGCAGCTTGGGATTTTCCATGCCCTCACTTCTAGGCTGGACAATACCTTTGGCTGCTATTACCCATTCACAGCGAGTTGTCCTTGCTAACTCATGAGTCTGGGGTTGAGTTTCCGGGTCAAAAACTAATTGAGTCAGACCTTCTCTATCGCGCAGGTCGATGAATACGAGATTTCCATGGTCGCGATATGAATGGACCCAGCCAGCTAAAATAACCTTTTTGCCGGCATCATCAAGCCGAAGCTGACCGCAATTATGCGTTCTTTTGAGCATAATAATATCTTTCTAAAAAACGATAGTCTGGATTCCCGCCCATTCGGCTGCGCTCAGGGCAGGCCCTTCGCGGGAATGACACAAGAACAGGATAGTTAAATAGGCTTGTCTCGTCAATAACGGGTTTTTTAATATTTGACTTTCGGCCTGCTAATGGTTGCTTATTTTGACGTGTGTTGGAGCAGAAACTGCTGGAGGCCATAGAGGTCGTCGGTATTGAGCAAGTCAACGCCGCTGGCCAGCAATTCCCGCCAGAGGGTTTGGCGGGCTAGTGAAGGTTTGTCGGGGGTAGCCCAGAATCTGATGCGCCGGCCTTTTTTGTGGGCGGTTTCGACAATCTCTTTTAATTTCTGACGTTCTTCGACAGGCATAGGACCGTTGCCGTCGTATGAGAAATGCCTTGTCCAGTTATCACTGATAACAGGGATTAGTGTAGCCGGTGCGTCAGAATCCAAATCCACAAGCCTGCCGTCATAGCCGGCATAACGGATGGTCTGGGCCTCCATCAGCTCGCGTGGACGATTGCCGGACACAATGGCAATGACCGCTTTATCGGTTCGTCCTTTTGAGTCGAAGGTGGTAAAAATGCTCTCGAACTCGGCCAGCATTTCGCTGAGCACTTTGTAGGTTGCGACGGCCTCGGTCTTTATATCGATGAACAAGGTGAATTGTGGTCCGTTGGGATAGACCCGCCCGCCGTTTTGGGCGATACGCGTGCTCAGCGGTTCAAGATAGAGCGAGCGTAACGTTCGCTCAGGCTTTATTTCATCCGGGTCGTGAGCGACGAATAAATCGCCATTGACGAGGTGAATGTCGGCCTCAACGCTGGTAAAGCCATGGTCCAACGCATCCAATAGAGGACGGTCGTGTTCATAGTCGTTGTGAGCATGTGCTCTGGGCAGAGGTTTTGGCCCGGTGGGAGTTAAATTTATTGTACAAGAACCGGCAAGCAGAATTACAACCAGAAAAATAGCTGCGATTACAGATTTAGCTCTCATCTTGTGATTACTTAGATTTTCATGAAGCAGTGCCCTAATCATGATGCTTTACTTAACTCGATTCACCCGATGAATCAATGGGCAGGATTCAATATGCTTAAGGTAGTAATTGACTTTCCTTAAGCGAACCGCCTTTAGCTGAATCGACCGTCACGGTAAATTTGCCTTTTCCCTCGATGACAAATTGTACACGCACAGCACTCATACCATCGATGGTATCCAGCTCCACTCGCTCGGGACGGCGTTCGACGGCCTGGACGCGCTTGAAGAATCGGTCCGTAACCTGCCCGCCTGAGAGGGCACGAATGTTAGTACCCTGAATTGAGACAATATCCGGCGAACTAATATGATTAGCCACATCCTGAGCTGTTCTGGTTGGGATAATACGCTGGTTCTCGAGGGTTACCCAAATCTTAAATAAGTTTTCGTCAAGCTTCTCTATCTTCACCTCGCTGATTTTAAGCAGGGGCATCATATCGGCGTGAAAGAGTGTAAAAGCCATGTTGCGGTGAAGCTCCTCCTCAAGCAAGAAAGAAGGCGGTAAACGCCCCCACTCTTTTTTCTCGCCTCCAATTTCAATCGTGCCATAGGTCGGATGCTCATATTCCCGCCAGGGGACAGTGCCTTCGCCCATCAGCACATATTCAATAAATTCGGCCTGCTGCTCATCCGAAGGCGAATCTTGGGTTTTGTATAGATTTTTGGACGTCCATAATTCGTTTGAGAACGAAAGAATGCCCCGTCCTCCATAAAGCCAATCCAGCTCGCTTCCCAGGGCGGTATAGAGGTCCTTCCAGATAATCATAGAACGATAAAAGGGGATGATTTTCTCGCCTCGCTCGGCGATAAGTCTCAGCACTCTATCGTCCTGGCTTTTCATCTCGCCAGCTTCACTGCCCGGACTTCGCAAAATCATACCGCCGGAGTTATGATACGACTGGGCCGCTGCGATATTGGGACGGGTTAGAATAAACTCGGCGACAGCACGGGTCTCCGGTTGCGAGAAGGGATATTCCTTGGCTCCGCGTTGAATATAATCCGGCTGCCAATCGTATGCCCAGTTCCGATTCATATCATAACCGCCGCGGGAGTCTTCATTGATTCGGCCGTCGCCGTCATTGTCGATTCCTTCCCAGCCAAGATATTCATATTCTCCGACCTCGTCCGGCCTAGTTCTAACCATTAAGTATTCAGGATAATCGGGGTGCAGCTTGAACCGGCCGTTGGGGTCTTTTTTGCGCATCATTGTGATATGGCCGTCCCCGTTGAGGTCCTCGTAATCATCTTCATCGGCGAGGCCATCGCGGTCGTTGTCCGTCGGCTCCATGCCGGACCTCGCGAAACCACCTCTATGAAGCCAGGAATCGCGACCATCAGGATTGACACTTGGTAACAGATAGAAAACCCGGTCATCGAGCAGAGCGGTTACTTTTTCGAGCTTTCCATACTGGTGGGAAAGATACCAGGCTGTATAGGCTACGGTTTCGCCGGCCTGGACCTCGTTGCCGTGAATATTGCCGTCAATATACATTCCCGGCTTGCGGTCGGGGTCGCCGACGTTAAGTGCCGTAACTTCCAGGCACCAAATATCGCGGCCCTGGGTTGATTTTCCGATAGAATAGAGCCGGGTCAGCTCGGGGAAGGCTTTGTGGATTCGGGCGAGGATTGCCCCCAGGCCAGCATGGTCGTAAAACCGGTTCCATGCCACCTGGACCTTGCGTTCGGCCGTGATGCCGATTGCGGGAAAGGAATGCTTAGCCGGATTGTCGGCCCTCGGTTTGCGAATGCGAGCCCGGGCAAGGCCCGCTTCGGCAAGTATCAGGACGAGAAATGAAGAGAGTAAAACGGCGATGAACGTATTAAATTTTATTTTCCGCTTCATGAGAAACCTCTGATATTAAAAATATTTTTTCATGTGCTGATTCATTCGGCGTTTTTTAATTCGATAGTTCCGGTTACTTGTCCGGCCAACATCGAGATGACTTTGAAATCAATCTTCTTACGGTCGAGGGCCCGGATTATATATCGCAGCTCTTCCATCCCGCCGCTTCCCTGTAACACCGGCAGATTCGTAATTCTGGTCCCGGAAAGAAAAAATCTGTCATCCAGCTCTATAACCAGTCGCGTCGGATAAATCTCTCTTGTTGTCCGGCCATGTGCGAGTGAGGTGGGCAGAAATCCGGTGTTTTCCACCTGAATCTTGACCTCATATACAGACTGGCCCAGATGGCGGCTTTCTATCTTTCGGATAGCGATGCGGGGAAGCCGCTGCGCCACCATCGTCAGGAAATCGGCATTTTTGGCAGCGATTTGTTCAAGCATTTGGGCCGGAGGATTGGTCAGGGCGAAAGGAGAATATCCGCCGACCTCGACACGTTGATTTGGAAAATCAGGATGCTCGATTGCCTGCCATTTGACGAAGGCCTGTGGCGAGTTCTCGTCAAACCACTTCAGCTCCTGCCGCTCCTTTTCGTTGCGTTTGTCTTTATCATCCTTCGAACTCTTATCTTTATCCTTTTTCTCATTTTCAAGTTCGGATTCAGAATCTTTTTCGTCCCCGGCCTGTTTCTTTTTTTCAGCGGCTTTTGAAAGCTCGACAGCAAGCGCAGGAGACCAGGGTCTGGCGGCGAGTGAAATGCGGCCGCGGTGGAAATACATCCAGTCGCTGAAAGTGCCTGGGCAAGAAATATCTTCGAGCTCTTTGTCTAATCCAAGGGCTTTTCTATATAGCTCGCCCATAGCTTTATAGTAGCCCGCATCATCCTCATCAATCCCGGTCATGGGCTTTCGGCGATCGGGCGGTGGTGCGCCTTTTTGGGTCTTGAGGAGATTGTCGGCGGCGCCGTAGGTCATAATGATACCGATATTGGGGTGTTCGATAACAAAATCCGCGAGGGCCCGCGTTTCGGGCTGGCTTACCTGGTGCACGCCGGCGTCGGGAGCAAAGAATTCGAAATTGTACGGGAAGTTGCGGTTGAAGTTAACGCCGCCGGGGCCGTCTTCATTCCATGACTCATCGTGGTCGTTATCGATTCCCTCCGTGAGGTAACGCCAGGCACCAACTTCGCTTTTGAGTGGGTCGGCCTTCATGAGCAGCCGGTCGTCTGCCGGGTCGAGGATATATTCGCCTTCGGGGTCCTCGATACGCATCGAGGTGATTAGTCCGTCGCCGTTAAGGTCTTCGGGGCCATCTTCATCCAACAGTCCATCATGGTCGTCATCGACAGGTTTGTCATTGCGGCTTGTTTCGCATTTGGGCTCATTAAAAAAGTGCTCTGCGGCATCGGGGTTTATCCGCGGGATGATATAAAACGTTGTCGTCTGAAGAAGTTTGGTAATTTCTGCGTCGGTTTCGTACTGCTCAAGCAGATGTTTTATCCAGGAAACAGCTATGGATGAACCTGCTAAATCATTGCCTTCGATACCCGCTACGACCAACATGGCCGGTCGGATTTTGCGGTCCTGCTCGGTACCCTTACCGACTTCTACAAGCCAGACCCTGCGCTTGCCTATTGAGCGGGCAATATTGTCAAGCCTCACAAGTTCGGGATTCTGTTCAGCGAGAGAGGCCAGAAGTTTGGTAAGGGATTTGTTGTTGTGATACTCCGCGGCGGGGGCAATTTGAGCGGCCATTGTGAGCAAGCTTATGAGAGCAAACAAAAAAAAGAACAGCTTAATTCCAGACCGGAAAAAGTACAGGGACATCCCATCATCTCCTAAAGAATTTTATTTAACAAGTGTATATTAACAGATTTTTCTTCTTATTGCAAGATTTTACCCGTGGAATTAGGGTCGAGCATATTGCGAAGATAAACGTGCTCATCGCCGTTCCAAGGCTTGGAGCAGATGTCAATGTCGCCGTCGCCGTCGACATCGGCCGCTTTGGCTTCGTGGCAGCGTTTGCCGCTGAGAATTATGTGCCGAATCCATTTGCCCCCCCTGCCATCCTTATTCTCCCAGATAAACCATTTATGTGGGGGATTTTCTGTTAGCGGCCCGCCGCCGGAGAAGACGTCGAGGTCGCCGTCGTTATCGAAATCTGCCACGGCGAGTGAATGAAAGTCTTGGCCGGCCTTTTCCGCAATTATGTGTCTGGTCCATATCCGGCCTTTGCCATCGGTGTTTTCGTGCCAGGCCACACGTCCGCTCACACAATCCCCCTCGGCCTGAACGATATCGTTATCGCCGTCCTTATCGAGATCGGTTATCCATGATTTTGTCATCAGAGGGAATCTGGCTTTGGGCTGTCCGAAATCGATGTTATTATGTTCGGTCCATTTTGTTCCTTTTCCATCGGCGTTTTCGTACCAGATGTTCGAGCGAACAACGTCGTTGTCACCATCGCCATCGATGTCGGCGACGCCGGCTGGGTCAATTGCGCCGTGGACGGCCTGGCCGATTTTGTGCTCTTTCCATTTTTTCTTTGGGTCGGTGGGGATTTTATACCAGTAAAGCGCACTTCTATCGCTCATTGCGACCACATCAAGCTTGTCGTCTCCATCGATATCTGCGGCTACATTGTCGTGGCAGTTTCCGGTAACTCCGTTGGGATAGATCACAAATTCTTCTTCCCATGGTTTACCTGTGTTGCGATACCAGGCCTGGCCTGAGACCTGGTCAACCCATCCATCCCCGTCTATATCGAAGGCGGTGCCTCCGACATCGGTTGGGGCTTTTTGGCCGAGGGTATGTCTGACCCAATTATCCGGGGCTTTGTATTCAAACCACCATATTGTGCCGCCATTGCAGCCGGCAATCCAGTCCAGGTCCCCATCTTTATCAACATCCACGAGAGAGGTCTGGCCCATTCTGTTACCGATTTGGGCGATTTGGTGATATTCAAACTTCGGGAATTCCGCACACGCCGATGAACAAAACAAACCAATCCCCACAATAGCAACATATAAACGCTTAAAGACTCTATAGTCATAAGAAGGCATAGTAAACTCCTTTTATTAAAGTGTATGAGGATTTTTTTAAAAAATGGATTTCTTCGCTCCATTATGGCCGGTTTTGGCCAAGAATTGAACCAAAATCAGGGTTAATAGCAATTTTTTACAAAAATAAAGATCGTTGTTTTTTTCTCCAAAGCGAACTTTTGTAAACAGAATTCGTATAAAATCACTCAAAGCCACGGGCTGAGGTTTTTTTAGTTTCTCTCCTTTCCTCCTTGCCTCAGCCCATTTTTTTTATTCTCGACGCCGGTTTTTTAATACTTCCGCCGGGATTGAGAAAATAAGTGCTGGGCGTAAATTCCCCCACCTTTCAATTGCAGTAACGGCTTATTGTTAATAAGCTTGAGGATGCGGTCTGTGAGTATGGCAATCCTTAAATTTTTTTCATTTGTGCTTGAAATATTCCTGTTTAACTATAAATATTTTAATATTATGGTTGACAAAATACAAGGAAAGGATTATTATTAAATTTGTTATCTGCTAATACAGCGTTGTGTTGGAATCTTTTCTTCAGCAGATATTTTTTTGAGATACAAACATTTTTTGGCAAAAATAGTATAGATTTGCATAGAGCTTTTTGATATATTGTTTTGAAGCACATTCACAGGGCTGAGGATATCTCGCTTTTTCCTCTCCCTCCGCACCTCAGCCCTGTTTCCTCCTTTATCCGCTCAGTCCAGCCGAGGTTTTTCTGTCTCCATTTCCTGCCGTTATTGATGGCAATATCGGGCAAAAGCGTTGCTGTCTTAAATCGTTTTTCAGGAAATTTCAAAATACCTATATTGTAGTATGAATTATGGGGTATTTTGCTTCGGGTAATTTTTCGCTATCACTGGATTATGGTTGTAATAAAACTAAAGAATGCCTTTGTTTTGAATGTAGTATATCTGGCCTATATGAGTATTCTCCTCACGGAACTTCTTGGTATATATAAGTTCCAACTCTCGCGATAGACCGATCTGTTTTAAAATTTCCTCCAAGGAAATTCCTTGTTCAGATCTACCAAGTAAGCCGAGCACTCTAAAAACTACATGATCAGCTGAGCAAACAAGCCAATTCTCTGAAGAATTGTATAAAAAAGCTAATGTTTCTTTTTCGCCAGGATGGATAATAACTTTATACTGTAGGTCGAACTTTTCATGGAAGGCTTTAACTTTAGATAATTCTACATCAACGATTTTGATAAGATTTTTTTCTTCGTAAGACCCAAGGTTTATACAAATATCTTCACATTCCTGGCTTTCATACTGAGCTTCTTCTGCCACTATACGGGATATAGTAACATCACATTTTGTAATGAAAATATCTCAGATTCCCAATTCGAACAGTTTGATTATAGGCCCTGCATCAAGTAACAGAAATTGAAATTTCTTCATCCATGAAATCCTCGTTTTCCGTGAGGTACTCTTGAGCCTTTTTGTAGCTGATACCCATATATTTGGCAAACTGCATTAGAGACATTTTTCCTTCTCTCAAAGCGCGTAAGGCCAAACTACAGTATCGTTCCGGCAGCTCATCAGGTTCATCTGATCGGCGTAAAGGACGCCGCGTTTTTACCTTCTTAGCCTGTTCAAGATACTTCTCAATATCTTCAACAGGTTTGTTATAGAGATATAGCATACGCCAAAGCAAAGCTTCTAACGACACACCAAATTCTCTTGCTATCTCATCCAATGCCTCAAAGCTTACCAAGCCCCCTTTCCGAGCTGCTTCAATTTTATCCTTAATAATATCAGTCGGAAGTAAAAGCCTACTTGCAAATGCGTTAGCCAGTTTTTCCTCATTTTCACTGGGCTCGGGCCCTACTCCATTTATCCTGAATATTTTCCAAGTTAAGAGATGGAACAGCTCGTGTGTAAGGTCAAAGTTACGACGCCATAATTTATTATCTTTGTTTAACAGAATAGCTGCACCGAAATTCTCTGAGAATATTGAGATCGCACTGGCATTAAAGGCTAAGTGAAAAATTTTTACATAGAAATGCTCTTCCAGTATTTGCGTTAGCGAAGCACTCGGTATGTCGCCAAGTATAAAGTCTCTTTGAAAACGTTCTGCGAGTTTGCCGGCGTGCCGATAGTCAAAGTCTTCGCGCCTCACATCTAATTGCGGCAGTTTAGTTTCTTTGACTTCATTAGTAAGAACCTCAAGATTGTGATACTGTTCACAAAGTTGTCTGAATTGTGCCTCAGTTTCCTTAATTTCCTCATCATTATCCGGGGCAGCTCGCCAAAGCATTAATTCTTCGGGTGGCAATTCCTCAGTCAAAAAGAACTCTACTGTTTTTCGGTAAACATTTGCTAATTTGCTGAGCTGTGAAAACTTTGGCTCTCTTTTATTGTTCTCGAAATCACTAATAGAGGATTGGCCTATTCCGCTTTTCTGAGAAGCTCTTTCAAGCGTATAACCGATGACATTTCTTGCAATTTTTAATTTTTTCCCAATATCCACTGTCGCACCTCCTTTTCTGAATCCCAGAATATTATACCATATAATTCGGCTAAAAGTGCTGGATTTGTTCTGAAAAAAAGAATTTTTTTAGATTTTCCTTGATATTTCTGTGATTTTAACGATTTTTTTGCGAATTCCACCACATTTAATATCGTCTGGTTGTGGTTTTTGTGGGGCGGTTGTAGTTTACGAAGAAATATCGCAGAGCGTCAATTGGGTGGTCGTATAGGCCATCTTTGAGTGGTAGTTCGCCGGCGGCGCTGCCGGACTGTGGATAGTGATAGCACTCAATCGCCTCTATCAGGCGCTGACATCTCGGCGAGATTATAAGCGTGCTTTGGCCATCGCCGGAGCGGATCGCCCGGCGGATAAGCTCAATGCCCTCCAGAATCCCACTTCGTCTGAATCGCACCATTATTCCCATCACCCGCAGCTCTCGAACGACGCTTGTGCCGGTAACATCATTTACACCGGCGCCTGCCGGGTCGCAAAATGTAGCCGCCACCTGCTCTTCGGAAACCGGCGTTCGGCTTTTTATCTGCTCGGCGTGCACATCAATGGTTGCTCTGCTGCGAACGTATTCATCTATCACGCGGACAACACCGATGCTATCAACCTGAATCCACAAGCATACAAAAGGATTTACAAATCCAAAATCAAGTGCACGGTAAAGCGGAAGATTTGGGTCATAATCAACAGGTTGAACATGTATGTCCGTTTCGAACTCATCAAAGACCACATTTTCTCGCGAAGGTCTTTTGCAGAGCATCTCGGCCTCCCATCCCGCCCTGCTGGCCCGGCGCATCTGTGTTATGCAATCGTCGATTTTAAGATAACCATTAGCTATTTTAGCCTTTCCCTGACAGTCAGGCCATAAAGGACACCGCGAGCAGTTTCTGTCGGTGCAGTTTTCAATCACTTCCCATATACACCATTTGAAGACAGGCGTGCCGAACTGCGGTGCAGAGGAAACTACTTTTTGCATTAAGCCGTAAGGCCGGTGCATTGTGCTGATTAGCTCCATAGCTGCCGTGAGGTTTGCAGTGCTTTGTGTGGTGAACTTGGCGGCAGCAAAAACATCCTCATCGAAAAGCTCAAGCTCATCACAACGGAGTTTTTGAATGTGCTGGCCGCGAACACTGGTTGCCGATTGCGTGAGGACTTCAACCGCCGAACCATTGGTAAAGCAGCATTTTGCCTTTAGTACAGGTCCGGCTAAAAACTGTTCGAAGCCGTTGCGTAGAAAGCTGGTCAGGTATTCGTACATCCTGCCGGCCTGCTCACCTGAACCGCCGAGGATCCTGACCTGACAGTTCGGTTTAAAGACGCAGTCCATGAGTGTAGCGACGGCAGCCAATTCAGTTTTACCGCCTGCACGGTTGGCCCAGATTACTGCATCGGCATTAGCTTTTGCTTGGCCAGTGAAGTCAGCGGAAAAGCTGTGCCAGAGATAATCCATTGGACGGTTATGTTCAGGGCAAATTTTCATCTCGGGAACGTCGATGCCGAGAAAGACCTTGACGTAATTTTTAAGGTCTCGCTTTGTGCTCGGCCGAGTTCGCCTAAGTTCAGCGTAAACATGAGCCGCTTTTTGAAGGTTACTACTCTGCGAAGCCGCTACGTAGCACGAGTCGCTGGAAGTTTGAGAAAAAGTTAATTTTGTCATTACTATACCCCCTGATTTGAGTGTCAGTCACAAACAGAGTGCAAGGCATAGGTGCGCAAGCCCGGCCTTTTCTTTTTGTGTGTATGTATGTGCTTTTGTTGTGGTTACGGCTCGACCGAGTTCGCCGAAGTCTGCACCAGCAGGTGACGTTCAGAGCCCCGCTCCAGATTTATTGGAAGGCCTTGCTGTAATTGGTTGCCTGTGTATATTTTTTTCGAATTGTATGTCAGGTCGTGAACGGCAAAGCTTTTGTTGCTTTTTGCGGTGAACCATTCGGGAAACTGATTGATTCTCGGCCAGTCAAGGGGCATCTTCATAATTGTCTGATGACGCGGGCTGTCGAAGATAATTTTTCCTTTCCATTCTCTCTTGGCGCTGATAGTTATTTTGAGGGCATCGCCGTCTTGAACGGCTCCCAAAATGACATCATCCCGCCAGGGATTGATAGTCAGGCCTTTTGTTTTCCAGAGACAGTACATAATCGTAGTTCTGGCGAAGTTGCCGTCACCGTGCCATCCTTCGATTACACCATCTGGTTTTTGAATTTTCCACATCAGCTTTGTTGAATAGTCCAGCCAATCTTCAGCCGAGCGTATGGGTTCACGGTTATAAAGATTGATGCCGCCTTCGATAGAATCGGCGTAGCCGTCGGCACCGCCTCCTTCCCATTTGTAGTCACTATAGTGTTGGTGAAGATTGCCGAGGGCATTTCGGACGGCCTGGCCGTAGGCCTCAGTTTTGTCGATTAGATAAACGGTGTAGAAGCCATTTAGGTCGTAGCCCCAGTTGTCGGTCAGGTCGCCCACGTGCTCGCCGGTTTGCGGGTTAATGCGGTTATAGAATAGCCCATGCTCATGTCGGCCAATTGCCAGAATACGGTCAAGCATTTC
>JBGVTO010000058.1:0-36883 GCA_041862635.1 Phycisphaerae bacterium
GCGACTCCGTTCCAGGTGGACATAATGATTTTTGCAGCAACGGCATTGCTTAAATCATCGTTCACATCGGTTTTGCACATATGCGTATTACCCACCCGGGTCGACCACCCTTTAGGAACGTCATACGGCTTGTACATCTTGACTGTTTTGTCACGAATAAGGTGGATATTTTCCACTGCCGACGTCATATAGCACATTCCGGCAGCGTCAACAATTCGGGCCATTATCTTGATGGGTCGGCCCTGAGTGGGAATCCAGGAATTGTCCCATGTAACTTTGTAGGGCTTGTTCGTAGCTGTTCCGATGTGATTTGTTATTTCGTTGTACAAATAACGATAGTGCCATTGACGATAATTACCGTCACCTTCCCAGTTGAAATCTTCATAGAAACCGATGAAGTCAACCTGCCTAATCGGACGAGGCCCTGTGGCAACAGCTTCGAGAACAGGTGATTCGCTGATGGTCGAACCACCAGATGGTTTTATAATTGTGCCGGTCGGATGGGGCTTGGAATTGTCATAGTAAACCCTGAAAGTTACGCCATACAAAATCCACTGGGGCCACCACCCGCCCAAAGATGTCCCCGGGCTGCATGTAAATTCAAACGTGTTATTTCCTTGCTGCAAATACTTCATAGGAATCTGGACACAAGGATAGCGCATATACTGGTATTCCGAATCCGGTGGACCTTGTCCCGCCTTGCCCGGAATAAGGGATGGTTCGGGAATGGGTATCCAGGGATTTGTATTGAGACGGATTTTTTTGTCCACTGTTCCAGCGTGGCATAACAGCATTTCGATGTATGCTTCGACTTTGACGGCTTCGTCCAGGTCATCGATGCGAATGGCGTTTATGGAATTGGGCAGAAATTCCTTAGCCCCTTCGGCCCTTGCCTCGGGACCGGTTACCCGCTGCCATTTTCCTTCGGGCCGCCACTTATATTCGCGAAAAACATCTCCGGGTCCAGCCTCTGCCCAAGCCATAGAAGCCATACACAAAAGTATGATAATTATTGAAATTCGCTTCATTGGTTATCCATTCCTATGCGAATCAAACATTGGGGTCTTTTATCCTGCTCATTGTAATCTCCTATTTTGCCTGTTTGATACAATCGCGTATCAATCTGGACATTGCCGGGCCATCCGTGCCTTTGGCCCGTAATTCTTTGGCTCCCTTCTTGTTCATCAAGTCAACAACGCTCTGCGCAAATCTCAGATTCTCCACAGATAGCTTCATAAAATCTATCGGGTCATCCCGATAGGGGAACAGGTCCAGGCCGAACCAGCCATCGTATCCCATCTGGTCCAGAACATAAATAATACTCACCAGACGAACGAAGTTAGCGCAGCCGGGTGGAATATCGCAGTCGGCCTGCTGGTCGTTATCATCAAAATGCGTGTGGAACAGCTTTTTCGCTCGAAGGACAAGAGAAAACATATCCTCGACGTTCTCTTTGGCAATCAAGCTATGGCCTACATCGATGTTAATTCCGAAATTCGGGTCATCAATCTCCTGAACGATACTCAATGCGGCGGCGGTTGTCCCCATCATAATCCAGGAGCGGGGCTCGAACGGTTTGGGTTCAATACATATTTTGGTGGTGTAGTTGTTCTTGTGAAGATAATCCAGAATCTGATGCACAGAATTCACATAACGGTCGTAAAGTGCAATATAGTCCGTTTGCAGTGGAAAATCATTGCCGTCGGTGGCGGGCCAGAGAACGCTGATAGGTACATCGAACCTTGCACCCATATCCAGTGCCCATTTGACCCGGTCAATTGCAGCAGAGCGCACCTTTGTATCGGTGTCACCGAGGGCACCAAATTTGTATTGCCTCTCCGTCCAGGTATGGCCGCAAAGCTGAATCATCTGAAGATTGTAATCGTTGAGTACCTTCTCGATTTCACCGGCGTTTTTCTCGTCAATCTCCGTAGGGACGTGAAGCTCAATGCCGTCAACGCCTTCTGTTTCGCCAATCTTTTTGATTCGGTCGATAACCGCCACTTCTTCTCCGAAACCATTTACGTTAAAGCGGTCCCGCAGATTTGTCATCCCCCATATACCCATGCATATCTTATTCATTTTAATCTCCCTACATACTTAATTTAAGATTCCGTAAATAATTTCAAATCGGGATGAACAATTCGCTGACAATCCTGATTACAAAACATCTCTATTTCATCCAATGTTATTAACGATGTCGCGCCTTCCTTCGCAGCGACCAGCGTGCCTAATACATTGCCAAACTCACATGCTTCAGATATTGACGCATTTCGCAAAAGTTTATACACGAATCCCGCTGAAAAGGCGTCTCCGGAGCCAAGAGAATCCGCAAGTGACACCTTATATCCTGAAACATAGACTTTTTGCCCGTTGTCTGAAGATGCAAAAGCCCCGCTTTCACCGAGCGTAACCAGACAGTATTTAAGAGACCATTTACCTGACACTTCCTGGCAGAATTCCGGAAGACTTCGGTGTTTGATACCCAGCATATCACCAAGCTGGTGAGCCTCATCTTCGTTCAATTTAAGAACATCTGCTTTCTGAAGCGAGAAAGTCACGGTCTCTAAGCTATAGCACTTTTTTCGGAGGTTTATATCTAAGAATTTAATACTCCCATCCGCGTTTTCCAGGAGCTGCTCGATGGTCTTGCGTGATGTTCCGGCCCTCTGGGACAAAGTTCCAAAGCACAGGCAGTCGGCCGCTGATGCAGCCTTAAGCAAATCTTCAGTCAGCTCAATCCGGTCGTAGGCAACTTCAGGTGTGATGAAATAGTCCGGATTATTCTGTTCATCGAAGCTGACCTGAACGGTACCCGTGGGAAATTGCTCATCCCACTGGATAAACCTTGTATCCAGACCAAGTTGAACGATTTGGTCACAGGCTTTGCTGCCGAGCTCATCCCGGCCGAGACGACTTATCATAAGACCCATATCACCGAGCGAATTCGCCCTATAAGCGAAATTAAATGGAGCCCCACCGAGGACCGTACACGATGGCAGTATGTCCCAGAGTACTTCACCGAATGCGAGTATTGTTTTTTTCATAATTTACTTTGGCACTTGTTCCCAATCCTTCGCAAATTGTGCTAATCCTGCGTCCGTAAGCGGGTGCTTGAACATCTGGAAGAAAAGGTCAGGATTTACTGTCGCTATATCAACACCCGCCCGAAGGCAGGCAAGAACATGGTTCTGCGTCTTCATACTACCCGCAATTATTTCCGAGTCGAAGCCGTAATTGTTTTTAATAGTAACCGCATCCTCCACGAGGATATAGCTTTCGTTCGCCACCGCGTCGAGCCGGCTCAGAACGATGCTGACAAAGCTGGCGCCGGCTTTCATAGCTAAAAAGGCCTGGGTGGAAGAAAAAATCATCGTAACATTTGTCTTTATGTTCTTTTCCTTCTCAAGAATAGGTACAGCCCTCATTCCCTCAACCGTCATAGGTATTTTGACTACAATGTTCGGTGCAATAGCAGATATTTTTTGAGCTTCTTCAATCAGACCATCGGATGTCTCTGCCAGTGCCTCGGCGCTGATAGGCCCAGGCACAATTGAGCATATTTCTTTGACAACGTCCTTGAACTTTCTTCCTGTTTTTGCAATATGGCTTGGATTGGTTGTTACTCCGTCTATCAGGCCTGTGTCGTATGCTTTGCGTACAGCTTCGACATCGCCTGTGTCTAAAAATATTTTCATAGTTTTTCCCCGATGGATATCAGCTTTTCTCAATGATATTTCTAATATTCTCCAACGTTACCTGAACATTCGGCGTATCGCCCAGCTCGGATACCACAAGGTCGGCCTCTGTAAAATCCTCGTCCTTTGTATAGCCGTTTGTGGTGATAACGCAATACATACCCGCGGCTTTTGCAGCAAGCAGACCATTACGGTTGTCTTCTATCACAACACATTCAGATGGCTCAAGACCCAGTCTCTCTGAAGCCAGGTTATAAATTTCAGGGTCGGGTTTCTTCTTTGACACAACATCACCGGCCAAGATGGCACTGAAACGGGCCTTTCGCTCAGGGCCGAGCAGCTTCTCTACTACGAGATTGACCGCCCGCTCGTGAGATGTAGAGCAAACGGCCAAGGTGACATCCGCAGCGATAGCCTCATCAACAAATCTTGCCACACCGGGGCGTAAAGGTAGTTCTCCTGATTCTATAATTTGCATAAAAAAGTCCGTTTTGAGCTTGTGCAATTCTTTGATTGAAGCATCCTTATCTTCGATATCACGAGGCCAACCGTAGCTGTCGAAGTAGTGTCTCATGCGTTCTTTACCGCCGGATACTTCCAATAGTTTTCCGTAAAGCTCAACGCCCCACTCTACCGCATATCCTTTTTTTGCAAATGCCTTGTTGAAAGCAGCTCTATGCCCATCCCGTTCGGTATCAGCCAGAACGCCGTCACAATCGAAAATAATGGCTTTCATTACGGCCTCCTTTGTGTGATGTGCGGCGGGTTGTTCCTGAATATCAGAAATAGTGGAAGATGCCGCTGCCAGAACATCTTGTTTAAGTATCCGTCCATCCGGCCCGCTTCCAGTTATTTCGCTTAAATCAATGCCGTATTTTCGAGCGACGCGTTTCGCGGCGGGTGATACAGTAATCCCGCCTTTCCGGGGTAGTTTAGTTTCTTTTTCAACTTTTTCTTTTCGTGGAGGTGTTATTTCAATTGTTTTATTAGTGGCTACATCCGCCGATTCCAATTCTTTTATATCTTCTCCCGGCTCTCCAACATATGCAATAGGGTCAAGCACCGGCACCTCGGCACCGGCATCATATAGAATTTTGAGTAAAACGCCTGACTCGTACGCTTCCACCTCGAATGTCGCCTTATCAGATTCTACAATTGCGACTATATCGCCTTTGTTCACGTAGTCATTTTCTTTTACGCACCACTCGACGACGATACCTGTTTTTATATCCTGCCCTACTTGCGGCATGATAATTGCTTTAGCCATTGCATACCTTCCTCTATCAGGCCTTTCCTGTGCTGCCGAACAGCTTTATCTTCTCAATAATTCCAGCTTTAAGCTGATGGAACTGAGCGTCGATAACTTTCAGCGGGTTATATTCCGTATTATGCGCATTGTGATAAGCAATAAATCCATCTATAAACGCATATTTGAGCTGGGTCGATATGTTTACTTTCGCACAACCAAGCGAAATACATTTTTTGAACACGTCATCTGCGAGGCCCGTCCCACCGTGCAGAGCTATAGGAACCGCCGTCTTTGTTGCGATTTCTTCGAGCAGGTCGTAAGCGATTTTGGGTACGCCCTTATAAACTCCGTGAGCTGTCCCAATGGCTGGCGCGAAACAGTCCGGCTTGACTTCCGCACAAAACTTGATCGCTTGTGCAGGGTCAGCCAAATGGGCTTCCTGCTCTTTGACGTGGATGTCGTCTTCAACACCAACTATGGCACCAAGCTCAGCTTCAACAGTAATATCTTTGGGCCGTGCCATTTGTACGACCCGCTGACTCAAGGCAAGGTTCTCCTCAAACGGTTTTGAGGATGCGTCAATCATAACGGAGGTCCACCCCGATTCGATGCACTCTTTGATAAGGTCCAAATCCTTGCAGTGGTCAAGGTGCAAAGCAATCGGTACACTCGATGGGCCGGCAAGCTCCCTCACCCAGGAGATGATGGGCGCAGCGCCCCAGAATATGACCGTCTTGGCTGATGTCTGAATGATTACCGGAGCGTTTGCTTCCTCAGCAGCCCGGACGACGGCTTTGGTAGAATTGTAATCGAGGATATTAAAGGCGCCGACGGCATAAGCCTCACCGCCCGCCTTACTTAGCATATTTGTCATATTCTCAAGTGACATTGTTTTTCTTGCTCCCAGATATTTCTTACAAATGTAACACTTTTCTTACCGCTTCTATAATATCACCTTCCTGCGGCACCGAGGCCCTTTCGAGATGAACATTGAAAGGTATTGGCGTATTCTTGCCTGCCACAATTTCAATAGGAGCATCAAGGAAATCAAACGCCTCAGCCTGGACGATTGAGGCTATGTCGGAGGCCACCCCGCCTCTGCGAACGGCCTCCTGAACAATCACCAGATGCTCGGTCTTTTTAACCGACTCAAGAATGAGCTGCTTGTCGAGAGGAACCAGTGTCCGGAGGTCAATCACTTCGGTTTCAATTCCCTGCTGGGCGAGTTTCTCGGCAGCCGAAAGCGCCCGAAGCACCATATTGGACCAGGCGACGATCGTTACATCGTTTCCCCTGCGTTTGATGTCACCAGCCCCAAGCTCGATGGTGTATTCGTCCTGCGGAACGGGACCCTCGGTCATATACAAAAGCTTATGCTCGATAAACATGACCGGGTCATTGTCTCGTATGGCACTTTTGAGCAGACCTTTGGCATCATAGGGTGTCGAGGGCATCACAACTTTAAGGCCCGGAGTATGATAGTACCACGCTTCGAGACTCTGGGAGTGCTGGGCGGCAAGCCCGTTACCGCTGCCTCCCTGTGTCCTAAGGACCATAGGAACCCTGCCCCTGCCGCCGCTCATAAACCTGTATTTGGCGGCCTGGTTTACAATCTGGTCGATAATGAGGGATGCAAAATCGATAAACAGTATCTCCACTACCGGCCGCATCCCCGTAATAGCGGCTCCGACGCCGGCACCTGTAAAGCTCGCCTCCGAGATGGGCGTATCTATAATCCGGCGAGGGCCAAACTCATCAAGCAGACCGACAGTAACTTTGTAGGAACCGCCGCGTTGGCCTATACCACCACCCATCACAAAGACGGTTTCATCACGGCGCATTTCTTCCCGCAGCGCCTCATTGAGAGCTTCTCGAAACATTATCCGCCTGACGTCTTGTCCGTCAGATTTGCTTCTGTCCTCGCTCAATTTTGCTCAACCTCTTCTAAGAACCTTTCAACAGATGGCTCAGGACTGTTCTTTGCGAATTCAATAGCTTCTTCCATTGCCTTTTGAACTTGCTGTTCGATAGCTGCCGCCTCTTGCTTGGTACACTTTGTTTTTTCCAGCAAATACTTCCGGCCGAGAGCAACAGGGTCTTTGGATTTATAGTATTCCAGCCTGTCCCTGGGCATATACAGCCCCGGGTCATTTACGTGATGTCCCCCGTGGCGATAGGTCTTTGCCTCTATCATTACCGGCCCCTTGCCGTTGCGGCAAGCCTCTATCGCTTCTTTAGTCTTCTCATAGACGACAAGGACATCGTTGCCATCCACCGGATAGGCCGGAACTCCATAACCTTCGGCTCGCCTGTAGAGGTCAGGGATTCGGCTCATTTCCTCGATAGGACTCGAAACCGCGTATTGATTGTTCTCTAGCAGAAATATGACAGGCAAATCCCATATCGCTGCAAGATTTAGAGACTCGGCGAAAACGCCATTGTTGCAGGCCCCGTCTGAGAAGAAAATCACAACCACCTGGTCTGTACCACGAATGCTTATGCCGAGACCTGCGCCGACGCCAATGGGTATTCCGCCGCCCACGATGCCGTTGGCACCGATGTTGCCGATATTTACATCGGCGATATGCATTGAGCCGCCCCGGCCGCGGCAATAGCCGACCTCTCTGCCTAAGACCTCAGCTACCATTTTTTTGAGCTCGCCACCCCGCGCAATACAGTGGCCGTGACCGCGATGTGTACTAACGATGTAATCATCCTTACGCAGAGCCGCGCAAACACCTGTGGCAATCGCTTCCTCACCGAGATAAGGATGAAAATAGCCGATAATCAGACCCTGCCGATAGAGTTTGATACATTCGGTCTCGAATACCCGAATGGTGTAAAGCGTGCGATAAAGCTGCTCAAGAAACTCACGTGAATACATTGTCATCCTTATCTGCCCAAGCTAAATTTATCTTCATTCTTTGGCACGGAAGCATAATATCGCTAAGGTTTCGCACATATCGTGAAACGATACTTTTCACCTCTGTGGATAGAGTCTTCCATCTCGAGAGCTTCATACGGTAAAAGAGCGAAATTCCTGGATGAGCAGTTTCGTATATTTACCGGGCTTGGCGTCTGCGATGAGCTTCTCATCGAATCTGACCACGGGAATAATATCGTTCGTAGTTGAGGCAATAAACAGCTCATCGGCGTCACTTGCCTGCTGCGGCGTTAACGATTTTTCCATTGTTTCCAATCCGATATTTTTACCTGCCCTAATCACAAATTTGCGCGTAATGGAAGGCAGAATATTAACTGTAAGCGCTGCGGTTTGCAGTGTTCTTCCGAAGATTGCAAAAAATGCCGAGGCGGCACCTTCGGTTATAAAGCCCTTCTCATCGACGAGTATTGCCTCGTCACAGCCCTTTTTAGCAGCCTCCTGGCGGGCGAGAACGTTGGCTAACAGGTTCAGCGATTTTATCACACATCGTTTCCATCGCCAATCCGGATGTGTCGATACCGCAATACCATTGGTCTTTTCTTCCGAATCATCCTCTGATTCTGAGACGGTCAGGAAAAAATTTGGCTTTAAGCTAACATCGCAGGCATGGCTTCGTGGTGCTGAACCTCGTGTGATGTGAAAATATATCTTGGCGTTGGAAATACCGGCAGCGTCAAAAGCCTTCAGGACCCGGCGGCGAATCCGGTCAAGGTCCACGCCCGCTATTCCAATCGCGGTCAGGCTGTTGGCGAACCTTTGCATATGTTCATCGAGCGCGAAAATCTTGCCGTCGTAGCTTCGCACCACTTCATAGACCCCGTCGCCGAAGAATATCCCGCGGTCGAGATACACCGGTTCGAGCTCTTCTGCCGGAACGATTTTGTCTTGTATCATGGCTATCTGCATAAAATTGCTCCCGATGAGGATATAGACTATATTTTTAGCTTCATATTGGGTAATAGAATACAAAAATATCTGATAATTTACTTTACAAAAAAAGATTGAATATGTAAAATTCGGTCTCTTTTCGGTTTTTTAGCATATAAAAGACGGGAGTTTTTTGAAATGTATGCAGTAATTGAACAAGGCTCAAAGCAATATAAAGTCGCCGAAGGCGATTGTTTAAATATTGACCTGACAGATATCTCACCCGATGCCAAAACAATCGAGCTGGACAAGGTTTTGTTTGTAAAGGACGGTGAAAAGGTCAAAATCGGCACCCCATTCTTGAAGGGTGCCAAGGTAATTGCCTCATTTAAGACCACAGCTCAGGATGCTGTCGTCAAGGGCGAAAAGCTGTATCCGACGCACTTTCGCAGACGCAAAAACAGCAAAAGGCGCATCGGCCACCGCCAAAAGTACGTACAAGTGGTAATTGACAAAATCGAAACTTAAATGCAAGCATCTTTCCGAGCGCAGCGCAACAGAGTCGAGGTCGAAGATCCGCCAAGGCGGGAATCTATTGAAAAAGTCATTGCGAAGCGATGTGCGGCAATCTCAACTTCTTACTTCGATATTTCTTGTTCGATGTTCGATATTCTTTACGTCATTCCCGCGAAAGTGGGACTTTGTTGACAAGCTCCTCAACAAAGGTTCGCCATTGAGCCGGTCCGTTTTCAACAAAATATTCGAACGACTTATCATCGGCCAATTCCCCTAATAGAGCTTTCCGTTCGGTTGGTTCCGCCACGCCTTCGATAATCCGTTTTCGAATCGTCTCCAGCTCAGCGAGAAATTGGCCATGTTCTTCGGTGAAGATCTTTTCCAGCTTCTTTCTTATATGACCGGCATAAGCAGGGCAATGTCCTTCAGTGCCTATAGCTATCTGCAGGTCGCCGCGTCTGACAACAGCCGGCACAAAAAAATCACAAAGCTCCGGCTCATCGACTACATTACACAAAACCTCCAATTCCTGACAATCCTTATATATCCGCCTGTTGAGTTTATGATTGTTTGTTGCTGCTATGGCGAGCACCGCACCTGCAAGATAATCTTTTGAATACTTGGACTTTATTAATTCAGCTTTTTTGCCCCGGCAAAGAACCGTCAGCATATTATCAATCCGCTGGGCTACCACTACCAGCCGGGCACCCGCAGCTAACAGTGCTTGAGCTTTGCGTACAGCAACCGCTCCGCCACCTACAACGACCACGCGGCGACCACTCAATTCCAGAAATATCGGATATTTAGCCATAGAACTATTATACCACGTCTCGACTGACAGCAACATCGAATTTTTAAGAAACGAGCCGCAAAAGTTCCTGACTGTAGCAATAACAAGTAACGCTGGCCCTCTTATTGTATTTTAAACAGATTTTTGGGTCTTTTCAACTCGTAAAATTACTGATATATTGTAAAAGTCTGTATTTTTGAGCTTTGTGTTATTAGTAGAATCCGGTGTGGCACCCTCAAATCCCGGCCTGAGTCCGTCGAGGGCTTGTTTGGGGGCTGTTCCTAACAATAGCAAAAGTCAAAAAAATGAGCGAAAAAAATAATTTGCTGCCGCCTTTGACTGAGACCGATGTGCGTGCGTTAAAAGCCGGCGATGAAGTCCTTATCACCGGCGAAATCTATACCGCACGGGATATGGCGCATAAGAGATTATGCGAGGCAATAGATGCGGGCTGGGAATTACCATTTCCGCTTGAAGGAGCGCTCATTTATTTTGTCGGCCCCACGCCTGCTCCACCCGGAAGGGTAATCGGCGCTGCCGGTCCTACTACCTCATCAAGAATGGACACCTTCAGTCCAAAGCTGCTTGCCAATGGTCTCAAAGCAATGCTCGGAAAGGGATATCGTGGCGACGAGGTCAGAGACGCCCTGAAAGAATATGGGGCAGTCCATCTTTCTACTATCGGTGGGGCGGGGGCGCTATTGAGCAAACACATTGTTGCCGCTGAAGTAATCGCCTACGAAGAGCTTGGTACAGAAGCCGTAAGAAAACTGCAGGTGGTTGATTTCCCCGCTATTGTCGCGTATGACTGTTATCGAAACAGTGTCTATAAATTTACCGGTCGGTGATTGGTGGATATTTAACCAATTACAATTTACCCAAAAAAAGGAGCTATATAATTGAAAGTTGCGCTACTTGGTCTGTTACAGTCCGGCAAGAGCACTATTTTATCTGCCGTTAGCGGCAAGTCTATCCCACCGCCCGGCTCGACGGTAATTGAAGAAGCCATTGTGCCTGTTCCTGACGAAAGACTCGATTGGCTGAGAGAATACTACAAGCCGAAGAAAACCACCCACGCTACAGTCGATTGTCTTGACCTGGCGGGCTTTAACTTTACCGATGAGCACGGCCGAGCTGCTGCCAGACGCCTGATTAACCAGATAAGGACTGTTGATATGCTGGTCCTCGTGGTGCGGTCTTTTGAAGACCCTGCGGTACCTCCTTATCGAAATACAGTAAACCCGGCCGGAGATTTAGCGGAATTGAAAACTGAACTGCTGCTTGCTGATTTGGAGCTTGTGGTTACCCGCATAGAAAAACTCGAAAAGCAGGTACACAAGCCCACCAAGACCCAGGCACACGATAAGGCTGAATTGGCCTTGCAAAAAAAATTGCAGGAGGCAATAGAATCAGAAAGGCCCATAAGCTCAGCCGTCGAAACCGAAGCCGAACGTGAAATGATTAAGTCTCTCGGATTCCTGACCTTAAAGCCGATAGCAGTTGCAGTAAACATTGGCGAGGACCAGTTGGATAAAGAGTTTGATTTCAGCAGCGCGATAGATAGTTCTGTGCCGGTCGTTACAATTTGTGCCAAGCTGGAATACGAGCTGTCGCAGTTAGACGCTGAAAGCAGGGCCGAGTTTATGGCTGATATGGGTATCACCGAATCGGCAGCAAGTAAGTTCGTCAAGAGCTGCTATTCGGCCCTGAGCCTAATAAGCTTTTTAACGGTGGTCTCGAATGAGCTGCGCGCCTGGCCCATAAAACAGGGCACAGTAGCGCTGGACGCGGCCGGCAAGGTGCACACCGACATTAAACGAGGTTTTATCAGGGCCGAAACTTTTGCCTTCGACGACCTTAAAATCCTCGGCGACGAAAAAGCCCTCAAAGCCGCCGGCAAAATCCGGCTCGAAGGAAAAGATTACGTCGTCAAGGACGGTGACATTATCAATTTCAGGTTTAATGTTTAGCCCCGCACCAATTGAACCTGAGCAGGAATGATACAAGCTGGTCGGTAGAACAGGGCTTTCTCAAAGGGACAATTGGTGCGTGATCGAGGGCGATATTTGTGAATCGATTCTTAAAGTTATTCATTCCGGGATTTATAATTATATTAGTAGTTCTTTTAGTTCTTTTCTATCGGGACTCCAAAAATCCGGAAATTGCCACAACCTACACTTATGAAATCATTAATACCTTTCCTCACGACCGAAACGCTTTCACGCAAGGGCTGGTTTTCGATGATGGTGTTTTATATGAAGGAACAGGGCTTTACGGACGTTCGACATTGCGCAAAGTCGAATTGGAAACAGGCAGCGTCCTGCAAATGCACCAGCTATTAACCAAATTCTTCGGCGAAGGTATTACCATTTATGGTGATAACATTATCCAGCTAACCTATCAGAATAATACCGGCTTTGTTTATAACAAAGACACTTTCGAATTGCTGAGAGAATTCAATTACCCGACTGAGGGCTGGGGCATTACACACAACGGCAGGCATTTGATTATGAGTGACGGCACACCGACATTGTATTTCCTGAACCCTGAAACGTTTGAGCAAGTCAGCCGGATTAAAGTATACGACCGAAATACTCCCTTGTGGGGGCTTAACGAGCTCGAATATGTCGAGGGTCAAATCTATGCCAATATCTGGCCTACCGAACGTATCGCTGTGATTGCACCTGATACAGGTCGTGTGACCGGCTGGATAGATTTGAAAGGGCTTTTAACTCAGCAAGACTATAACCGGCCGGTCGATGTTCTCAACGGTATTGCGTACGACCAAAAAAGTGGCCAGCTATTTGTGACAGGAAAGTTTTGGCCGAAACTATTTGTGATAAAGCTGATTCCTGTAAAATAGTTATGGCGGAAAATGTATGTGTTTGTTATAAAAATATGATATTCTGCCCTTGAAATAAGCAAAAACTCACTTTGCATTACCAATCTGCAGCAGTAACTTTCTTTCTGGAGAGAGCCTATGAAAGCAGTTGTGTTAACCGCTTTGAAGCAAATGGAACTGGCCGACGTGCCGGCCCCGAGCATAAAAAAAGACACGGATGTCCTGTTGAAAATCGAAAGGGTGGGCGTCTGCGGTTCCGATGTGCACTATTACGAGACCGGCAGAATCGGCGAGCAAATTGTCGAGTATCCTTTCATAATAGGCCATGAATGTTCCGCAACGGTCGATGCTGTCGGAAGTTTAGTTACCCACGTCAAAGCCGGCGACCAGGTAGTAGTGGACCCGGCTGCATCGTGTCATCAGTGCGACCAGTGCCTCCAGGGCAGAGAAAATACCTGTCATAATGTCCGTTTTCTTGGCGCACCGGGACAGGGCGGTGGCTGTTTGTGTGAATATCTTGTTATGCCACAGGAGTGCTGCTTTCCAACCAATGGGGCGATTACGCTCGAACAGGGAGCTTTGTGTGAGCCGTTGTCCATAGGTGTATATGCCGTTAAAAGGGCCTGCTTACCGAAAGATGCCGATGTGGCGATTCTCGGTGCAGGGCCAATCGGCCTAAGCTGTCTGCTAAGCGCCCTCGCTGAAAATACACGTGCCTGTTACATGACCGAGAAAATCGATGGGCGCATTGAGGGCGCAAAACAAGGTGGTGCAACCTGGGTCGGCAATCCGAATAAACAGGACATAGTCAGAGAAATTCTTCAGCGACAGCCTGCTGGAATGGACGTTGTTTTCGAATGTGCCGGCCAACAGGAAACAATCGACCAGGCCCTCGTGATGATCGAACCGGGCGGAAAACTCGTGCTTATAGGCAGCCCCCGCACGGAAAGAGTCTCTTTCGATATTGATAAGTTACGCAGAAAGGAAATCACGATTGTAAACATCAGAAGACAAAACCATTGTACACAGATTGCCATTGATTTATTAGCTTCGGGAAAAGTTAATACTGATTTTATGATAACCCATCGTTTTGGGCTTGAAGATACAAAGAGGGCGTTCGATTTAGTCGCCGGCTATCACGATGGCGTAATAAAAGCTATGATTAGCGTGTAGGTAAGTGGTGAGTAGATTATCAGGTTATTAGGATATCAGGTTGCAGGGAATCAGGAAATCAGGGAATCAGGAAAAAGACAAATTTACTCTGATACCCTGGTAACCTGATACCCACTACCTGGTCACCTGATACTCTGATAACCACTTACCACTCACCAATTAACTAATTAACCAAGTTTTTTATGGAGATTGAATTCAATGGGTTGGCTCAATCTGGAAGGAAAAGTCGCAATCGTTACAGGAGGTGCCTGCGGCCTCGGCAGAGCCGTCTGTGAAGGATTAGCAGAAGTCGGAGCAAAAGTTGTCGTTGCTGATATAGACGAGCAGGGCGCTAAACAGGTTGCCAGGGCCTTAAAGGATAAATTCGGCCGCAATCATATCTCGACGACAACCGACGTAACTAACAAATCAAGTGTTGAAGCCATGATACAGACAGCTCTCGATGCCTTTGGCAGCATTGATATATTGGTCAACAGTGCCGGGATAAATATCCCAAGATTGCTTGTTGACCCCGCCGGCAAAGAGGAGCTGACGGAAGAGATTTGGGACAAAGTCGTTTTGGTAAACCAAAAAGGCCTTTTCCTGTGCGCTCAGGCCGTTGCACGGATTATGATTCAGTCGGGTAAGGGGGGTGTCATAATCAATATGGCCTCCGAATCCGGTATGGAAGGCTCGGAAGGTCAAAGTGTCTATGCCGCCACAAAGGCAGCCGTTTACAATCTTACCAGGTCCTGGGCAAAGGAGCTCGGCAAACAAAATGTCCGTATTGTCGGCATTGCCCCGGGGATCCTCGAAGCGACCGCTTTGCGCTCCAACGAGTACGAACGCGCCCTGGCCTACACCCGTGGAATCACCGTCGAAGAATTGCACCGGCGTTACAAAGAAGCTGCCATACCTTTGGGAAGGAGTGGTAAACTTAGCGAAATTGCCAGCACGGTCTGCTTTTTGGCCTCCGAACGTGCCGGTTATATTCACGGTACTGTTATTAATGTTTCAGGCGGCAAGACCAGAGCCTAAACCACATTCGGTATGATAAAGCAATGATGAGAGCTATGAAAAAGGCAAGTATCGTCAGCATCGGCAATGAGCTCCTCAGCGGTCAAACAGTAGATACTAACGCCGCATACTTGAGTGGCGAGCTGCTTTCAATCGGCATACCCATTGTCAGTTTCTATACTGTCGGCGATGATATTGATGCGATTGTACGTGCATTCAATTTAGCAAGTGCTGATGCTGATATAGTTCTGGCTACCGGTGGGCTGGGTCCGACCGGCGATGATTTGACCCGCCAGGGGTTGGCGAGCTTCCTCGGGGTCGAATTGCAATTGCAAACGGAGCTTCTGGACAGAATTCAGAATTTTTTCACTAAGCGGAATTTGCAAATGTCTGAAAGGAATAAGATTCAGTAATACATACCAGCCGGTGCAAAAGCGTTTGCAAACCCTCTTGGCACAGCCCCCGGCATTATAGCCGAAGTAAAAGGCAAATTGCTTGTTGCTTTACCGGGTGTGCCGTCGGAAATGAAACAAATGTTTGCCGAATCGGTCCTTCCGGAGCTTCAGAGGTTCGCCGGCACGCAGGCTGTGGTAGTGCGAAAACTAAGATGCTTCGGAACAGGCGAATCAAACATCGCTGAATTACTCGGCCCGCTTATGCAAAGAGAAAGGAATCCATTGATAGACTGCACGGCCAAATATGGTATAATCACCCTGACAATTACCGCTACCGCGAAAGACAAAGATAAGGCCCATCAAATGGCCGAAGAAAGTGAAAAATCGCTGCGGAATAAGCTCGGAGAGCTGGTTTACGGCACAGAGGAGCAGACTTTAGCCGAGGTGGTTGGCGAAAAATTAGCCCGGCAAAAAATGACTATTGCCGTAGCCGAATCCTGCACAGGAGGCACCTTAGCTAAGCTGCTGACCGATATCCCCGGAGCAAGCAGATATTTCACGCACGGCTGGGTTACTTACAGCAATACCGCAAAGACCGGCGAACTTGGCGTACCTGCCGATTTGATTGAAAAATACGGCGCTGTCAGTGAACAGGTCGCTCAGGCTATGGCCCAGGGCGCCAGAAAAAAAGCTCGAACAGATTTTGCAATTGGCATAACCGGCATAGCTGGCCCAGCCGGCGGAACCGAACAAAAACCTGTAGGACTGGTATATATCAGTGTGGATTCCGATGATGGCTGTGATACCAAACAATGCCTTTTTTCTCACGATAGGCGGTTCATACGCCTTAGAGCGGCACAAACTGCTCTGAATATGCTCAGAATGAAATTGAATATTTGACTAACTGTGTTGGAAATGTTATAATAGTGATTATCGGTATTAGCAGGATTATGAGGAGAATATGGCAAAGCAGCGAAAACGTTTAGGTGAAATATTATACAAAGCAGGGCTTGTAGAAAAGCAGGCTCTCATTGATGCCATTAGGACTTCCAAAACAAATAACAAGCGGCTCGGCCAGATATTGCTTGAACTTGGCCTGATAGATGAGGATACTCTTACAAAGGCAATCGCAAAGCAGTTTGACTTAGAATACATAGATCTGGACAAAACTACCATCCCGCAGGATGCCGCTAAGTTGATTCCACAGGAGCTTATGAAAAGGCATAATGTCCTGCCTCTTGGTATGAACAACGGCAAATTGCGAGTGGTTATTAGCGACCCGCTGGACCTGGAGATGATGGACGCAATTCGGTTCCGCTTGAATACCGAACTGGAGTGTTGTGTTGCAAACCTTTCGAAGATTCGCTCCTACATCCAGGATTCTTTCGACCAGGCAACAAAGGAAGAAAGCGACAGGCTAAGGCATAGTATCGACGCAACTGCCGCCGAGCTTGCCGAGGTCGGGCACGAGTTGCAGGCCGAAGCACTCCGGGGCCAGGCTGCAACCGGCGATGATGATGCGCCGATTATCAGATTAGTAAATCTGATAGTTGACAATGCCTATTACATGAGGGCAAGCGATATACACGTTGAACCAATGGAAGATAGGGTACGCATAAGATACCGCATCGACGGTATCTGTTTGGAAAGGGACAATATTCCCAAGAATATGCAAGCACCGTTGACTACCCGCCTTAAAATTCTCTCGGGTATGGATATTGCCGAGAAAAGGTTGCCGCAAGATGGTCGTATTAAACGTACGATAGGAGGCCAGGACATCGATTTTCGTGTCTCGGCTTTGCCGGGCAACCACGGAGAAAGTATAGTACTGCGACTTTTGCGCCGCGATGCGGTCAACATCGGTATTGAGTCACTGGGCTTTGAACATGACAATTATGAGCAATTCCAGAAGATAATCACAAGACCGAACGGCATCTTTTTGGTTACAGGCCCAACCGGTAGTGGCAAAACCACGACGTTGTATGCCGCATTGCAGGAGCTTAACAAGCCGGATAAGAAAATCGTCACCGCCGAAGACCCCGTCGAATACAACTTCGACGGAATGAATCAGTGCCAGGTCAAAGAAGAAATCGAGTTGACCTTTGACAGGATTCTAAGAGCAATGTTGCGACAGGCCCCGAATATCATACTCGTCGGCGAAATCCGTGACGGCGTTGTCGCTGATATCGCAATTCAGGCCGCACTTACTGGACACCTCGTTTTCAGCACTTTGCACACAAATGACGCACCAAGCGCGATTACGCGTCTGATAGATATGGGAGTCAAGCCCTTTCTCGTAGCAAGCTCGATACAGGCCATTATGGCACAGAGACTTGTAAGAATCATTTGCAAAAAATGCAAGGTGGTTGACGAAAATCCAGACCCATATCTTTTACAGTCATTGAATATCACCCCTAAGGACCTCGAAAAACAACCCGTTTACAAAGGAACCGGCTGTAGTCAGTGCCAGCATACCGGCTATAAAGGACGTATCGCCATATTCGAAATGTTTGAAATGAACAATGAGCTAAGAGAGCTGGCTTTTGCAAAGGCTCCTACTTCCGAGCTGAGAAAGGCTGCAAAAGCAAGCGGCATGAGAACGCTGATGGAAGACGGAAAAATCAAAATATTCAAAGGGACAACCACACCGGCCGAAGTCGTCAGGATAACCCAGACCGAAGGTGCGGTGGTCAGTTAAACCAAATATACTTATTGAGGATTCTTAAATGGCAACAGTTAATATGGACAGATTACTCGAGGCCTGTGTTGCGCAGGAGGCTTCCGATTTACATCTTGTTACCGGCCGACCCCCTGTATTGAGGATAGATGGTACGCTCAGGTCACTGGAAACCAAGATACTCGAACCTGATGATACCACTGCTTTAATGAAAAGCGTCACACCTGACCGAAATCAACAGGAGCTTCAGGAAGAGGGCGGAACCGACTTTGGTTTTGCCTACGGTGATGTTGCAAGATTTCGTGTGTCTATTTTTCGACAGAAAGGTAATATTTCCATAGTCATGCGTCGTATCCCGACAACGATTATGACCTTTGAGGAGATAGGTTTGCCCAAGATTTGTGCCGCGCTGTGCCGCAGGCCCAGAGGGATGTTCTTGGTGACAGGCCCAACCGGGTGTGGCAAGACAACCACACTCGCTTGTATGATAAACTACATCAACGAAAGCTTTGACCGTCATATTATAACAATTGAAGAACCAATAGAATATTATCACCCGCATAAAAAATCTATTATTAACCAGCGGGAGGTCGGCGTTGATGTCCCCAGCTTTGGCGAGGCCCTAAGACGAGTTTTGAGAATGGACCCTGACGTGATTCTGGTTGGCGAATTGCGCGACCTCGAAACAATCGAATCTGCCGTCAGGGCCGCCGAGACCGGACACCTTGTCTTCAGCACAGTACACACCACAAGCGCAGCAGGAACGATTACCAGATTGATTGATGTCTTTCCCGTAGACCAGCAGGAGCAAATTCGAATTCAGTTAAGCAGCAATTTGATAGCCGTTCTCAGCCAGGCACTTTGTCCTTTAGCTACCGGCAGGGGAAGAATTGCAGCTTATGAGTTTATGGTTGTAACACCTGCCATTGCCAATCTTATTCGCGAGAACAAGACTTACCGAATCGATTCCAGCATTCAAACCGGCAAAAAGCTCGGTATGCAGCTTCTTGATGAGCACCTCTGGAAACTATATGATACCGGCATAATCAACCTCGAGGAAATGATCGACAAAGGACGTCAGCCCGGCGCATTGCAGGACAAGGCTAATGAAAAAATAGACGCCTTGAGGGGAAAGCATAGGGCAAGGAAGAAGGAAGCAAAGAAGGAAATGGATGATTTAGGAACTATCTTAAGGACCTAACAAACGCCTTCCTTTTATATTTAATCTCGCATTTCACACGGGATTTATACCGTTTTGTTTAGCCCACAGGCCTGACCTGAATTAGCCGAAGCCCTGAGCGAACAAAAGCTTGCCCTGAGCGTAGCCGAAGGGGAAGAATCTCAATTCAAATAATCAATTATTATTTAAAAAGGGGGTCTATACCGTATTGGTATAGGCCCCGAATTGCCTGCACTTGTGTAACCGCAGGTACAAGTGACACAAATCTGCTACATTAACCACACAATCTTAGTTGACACTTAAATCTTAGATTATGGTGCCGGCTCTGGTTCCGGCGGGGGTGGATACAGCCGAATATCGTCAAAGTACATCGTACCCGAACCACCAGCCTGCGGATTTTTCTTATTACCTAATCCAAGGGCAATAGTATTGACATTAGCCAGGTTCACACCCTGGTCTGCAAATGCTTGCAGGTCGATATTCCATTGGGTCCACTTATCTATCTGAGCGGCATTAGGATTATCATGAGAGACAACCGCGCTTCCATTGAGAGCAACATACAACGTCTCGGCAGCGTTATCAGAAATGCCTCTGAACCAAATCGATAATGTGGTCACGCCATTCTCGGTCCAGTCACGCGGGTAAGTCAGCGTCTTCTCCACCTCTGAATACATTAAGACGCTGTTGTCGTAGAATACAGGCATCGCTTGATTGCCTCCGTGAACAATAGTCTCCTCGGTATAAGAAGGAGTATTTTCGTCGCCCACGGCTGAGCCGGTCCCGTTACCTGGATAGTAGGGTTCAGTACCCGCCGTGCCATAGCCAAGCCCGTCTTTCCAGGCGTACCATATCTGATTCTCGCCGGTGTCATAGTCCTCGAAATCGTCCACGACAAGGAAGTTGGCAGTCGTAAAGCTCCAAACTTTGCCAGTCCACGGACTGTCGGGATTGGCGTTATTGGCCTCATCAATACGCCAATAGTAGGTGGTATTCCACAGGAGTTTTTCGGGTTCATAGCTCTCAGCACCAAGGTTCCCAGTGCCTTTGTGCTCAGGTGAACTTGTATCGGCATTTTTCACTGCATCTTCATCATCGCCGAAAAAGACCTGATGCGAATCAGCATAGGCTCCCGGCGTCCAGGTAAGAATCGGCGTATGCTCTACATCCACAGCGCCATTAGCCGGGTCCGGGCTTCCGACTGCACCCTGTGTAGTAAAGCTCCAGACGTTGCCTTTATGCGTCTCGATGACATCGAATTCATCTACCCGCCAGTAGTAAGTTTTAGCCATTTTGAGTGTGCCGGGAGAATAGGCTGTAACTCCCTGAGGAAGTCCTCCAGCGGCGTTGTCCACCTCGTCAAAATTATCGCCAAAATATACTGTGTGCAATTTTGCCCCGAAACCTGGCGTCCAGCCAAGCTCCACATCCGGCTCTACCAACTCGGCACCATCAGCCGGGTCGGGATAATAGGCAGTCTTGGGGGGAACTGTAAAGCTCCAGACATTGCCTTTGTGTGTTGTAGTACCATCGGCCTCGACTTGATCTATCCGCCAGTAGTAAGTCATACCCGGAACAAGGCCGTCCGGAAAAGGAAATCCGGGAAAACCAACAACAATAAACATCGCGTTCTGGTTGCCCTGGAAAGTATCTGCGATGCCGTCGTTCACATCGTCAAAATTATCGCCGACATATACATCGTGCGAGACCGCAGTATCTCCTGGTGACCATGAGAGGTTCGCCCATGTATCGGTATGAAGAGAACCATTAGCCGGGTTCGGATCATCGGCCTTTACAAACGATGCAGGGATACCGTGAAACAGGTCCACTATCTGGTTATCCGACAGCGTCCGATTGTAGATGTAGATTTCATCCATAAGGCCGTTCAATGATTCGTCGTAGTCATCGCGGTCTTCCCCGAAACCGAGTGTAACGTTTGCCTCCACGGCAGAATCGGGGCTGAATCCACCGGGACCTTCACCAACTATCTGGCCATTAATATAGACCTTCGAATAGCTCCCGTCACACGTACCAGCCACGTGCTGCCACTCGCCTGTTGCCGGAGCAACAGTGCTCCATATATGCAGGTTCTCCGAGTCTGTACCTCCCCATTGGATTATACCATCGGAGTCACGAAGCTGGAATATCCACCTTCTTTGTCCATATTGGAAGCTTTTACCGGCCATCCCCTGCCAGTTGCCGTTCAATCCATCCCATTTTATCCAGACAGAAACGGACAGTTCACCACCGGCCGATGGGTCGTCGGTTCCGCAGTTAATACGGCTCGGCAGACTGGGCTGATCATTAAACGCAACAACCCAACCTCTTTCAGCATCGAGTACCGTTACTGGGCCGTCTACTGCCGTTCCATGGTGGTCATTACCGGAATAGTCATTTAAGTCGTTCTCATTGATAGGATAGTATCCCCAGAGGCTTCCGCCATTCGTCACGCCTGCAGCTACTCCTAACACCAAAACAAATGAAAACAAAAAAATCAATTTCTTAGACATAATAGTCCTCCTTACAAGATATAAATATAGATTGTTAATTGAAATGCAAAATACATAACCACCAGGCACGATGCTTTCGCTGCAACTCTGTGCCTCGCATAATAACTCCTCCTCTATTTGGAAAACTACTCGTCGGGGCGGAGCCCGCCGCAGCCCGGCAAGAATTGTGCCTGCCCGTCCTGGCTCGGCCCCGCTCCGACTCGCTCTTCCTTGACGAGCCAAGCCGAAACGGACTGGATGACCTCAAAGCCACAAATACCCACCCATTCGACCCTTCGGCTGTGCTCAGGGCAAGCTTTTTTCGCTCAGGGCAGGATCTGTGCAGACAAAAGCTTTACCCAGCCCCTGCTGCAGGGGCTGGGTTTACTATCCTTGTTTATATCAAATCAGCCGCTTGCCCGTCAAGGAAAATCTCTCGGTTTATTTATGCCTTTTTACGCCATCAAAATCGTCAAGTCATTCTTCATAGAGCAGTACAATCTTCCCTGGCTGGGCGCCGCGGCGACTGAAAAATAATCGATAGGTCAATATCGCAGGTCCGCTTGGCCGAATCAATTAAAAGGGGCTTATACTGAATCATTCGGTATAAGCCCCGAAATGGTCCAAATCCTTAGTTGCTCACAAAGTCACCACTCCGTCAAAGCAGCATAGTCCTTGAAGTCAACCTTCCCATCCTCGGAAAGGACGATGACTTTCTATTTGTCAAGGCCGCTGATTTTGATGTTGTCAATCGCCCACCACCAGTCATTGCCGGCGTCGAACAAACCGAACGTCAAAACCATACTCTTCGCCCATGAGGGATTATCCACTTCGATCACAACCGTCTCGTTCTCGTAGGCAAGATTTTCGGGCTTGTACTTCGGAGAACTCGGGTCTGACAACCACAAGAGCAGTTCAATATCCTCCCCTCCATCAAAGGAGACGGTCACAATCGCGCTCTGGTGATAGTCGCCGTCAAACTCCGGACGCCAGCTTGAATCGAACTCGAGCTGAATCGTACCGGCCTCAACATCGGAGATATCAATTGCAGGCGTGCTGAGCCAGGTATCATAGGGGTCTTCTGCAACGTTGTAGCCCGGCGGGTGAGCACTGTCATCCCACTCGTCCGGATCGGCCACAGCAATAGTGTCCTGCCCTAACTGGAAGTTGTCACGGCCTTGAGGATCGACTGTAAACCACCAATCTCTATTCACAAAGGCCCAGCCGGCCCACTCGGTAACACCGTCCACAGCCGGATCGCCGATGCCCGGAACGCCACTATTGTCAACGCTCCAACCGGCGGGTGGCGTGTTCGTCCAGACCTCTTGAGTACCCGCTGACTCCTCTACGGTCGTTCCCAAAACCACACTCTCGAAATCCTCTGCAAACAACAGGATTCTTCCGACGCGGGCCGCCGCGGTAGCCAATCGAATATCATCAAAGTACATCTTACCTGAACCACCGGCCTGTGGGTTGTTCTTATCGCCGAAGCCAATGGCAATCGTGTTGACATTAGTAAGATTCACGCCCTGGTCCGCAAAGGCCTGCAGGTCGATATTCCACCCCGTCCAGATAGGTATCTGCGTTACATTCGGATTATCATGATAGACCACCGCGCTGCCGTTGAGAGCAATATACATCCGCTCAGCAGCGTTACCCGTATCACCTCTGAACGAAAGTGTCAATGTGTTGACATCCTTTTCGGTCCAGTCACGCGGATAAGTCAGCGTGTGAGTTGCCTCAGAGTTCCCAACACTGTTGTCGTAGAAATACGGCATCGACTGGATGCCGCCGTGAACAATAGTTTGCTCGGCATAGGGAGGAAGCTCATTACCAACGAGAGCTCCATTTGTCGGGATTTCATAACCGTCCGGCCATGCTTCAAATATTCTGTTGCTCTCCGGGTCAGGGGGGTCAATGTCGTTGTAGGACTCAAAATCGTCCACAACAAGGAAGTCGGCAGTCGTAAAGCTCCAGACTTTTCCTGTCCACGGGCTATCTGGATTGGCGTCATTGACCTCGTCAATTCGCCAGTAGTAAGCAGTATCCCATTCAAGTTTTTCAGGCTCATAGCTCTCGGAACCAAGGTCCCTTGTTCCTTTGTACTCCGGCGAGCCGGTATCGGCATTTTTCACGGCATCTTCATCAGCGCCGAAATAGACCTGATGCGAAGCGGCATAGACACTTGGCGACCAGGTAAGAATCGGCGTATGCTTTACATCCACAGCACCGTTAGCCGGGTCCGGGCTTCCGACGGCGCCCTCAGTGATAAAGCTCCAGACGTCACCTTTATATGTCTCGATGGCATCAAACTCATCGACACGCCAGTAGTAAGTATGAGCCATTTTAAGTGTGCCGGGAGAATAGGTTGCAGTTCCCTGTGGGAGTCCACCAGTTGCGTCGTTCACATCGTCAAAGTTGTCACCGAAATATACGGTGTGCAATTTTGCACCGAAACCTGCCGTCCAGCTAAGCTGCACATCTGTCTCTATAAGCTCGGCACCATCAGCCGGGTCGGGTGCATAGGCGGTCCTGGGAGGAATCGAAAAGCTCCAGATGTGGCCTTTGTGTTTTATAGCACCATCAGCCTCAACCTCATCAATCCGCCAGTAGTAAGTTGTCCCTGGAACAAGGCCGTCCGGGAAAGGAAATCCGGGAAAGCCGGCAACAAAAAACGTTGTGGTCTGATTGCCGTGGAACGTGCCCTCGGCACCGTCGTTCACGTCGTCAAAATTATCGCCTAAGTACACATCGTGCGAGGCCGCAGTATCTCCCGCCTTCCAGGAAAGGTTTACCCATGTATCCTCATGCAGGGCACCATCTTTCGGGACGGCACCCAAAGCATACGGATATCCTTCACCACCTTGCATAGTGCCCTGAATCTTTTCCACCGGCAGCGCCTCGTCGTAAATCCGTGCGTCATCGATCAAACCGACAAGATGATGGGTCGGGGGGGTAATATCTCTTCCGGCGCCCAGAAGTAAACGGCCGGTACTGGTCTCTATCATGCCTGTAGAATCCATTGCTCCGATCTCTTCACCATCCAGATATACGGGCTTTCTTGCCCCATCGTACACAGCAGCGACATGATGCCATTCGCCGTCAAAGAGACCGGGGGCTGGTATGGCCATCCAAGGGGGAGTAGTACCGGTTGTCTTAAATCCGAGCTGCTGGTTGGGTCCATTATAGTAAAATGCGAAGGTGTCAATATTTGGCCCGCCCCTCATGATAATGCCGGACCAGTCGGGGTAGTTAAAGTCCGGGTCAGGTCTTATCCAAGCTGAGAGTGTGACTTGCTCAGTGATATTTAATTCATCACTATTCCCGCATTCTACATAATCATCGCCGTCGAGCTCCAGCGCGGCGCCTATCCAGCCGGCTGCCCAGGTCGGGTCGCCTCGCAGGGTTCCATCATTATTGCCGACGGAATCTACAGCCATGGTGCCGGAACCGTCATCGAGCCTCCAGTGGGCGATGATATCAGCCGAGGTATTACCTGCCACACTCAGCACCAAAACAAAAGATACAAGGTAAATCAATTGCTTACACATAATAATCCTCCTTCACCCCGTCCCGTCTTCGACGGGCGGGGTTCATAAAATTAATATTGATTGTTAATTGAAATGCAAAAACATAACCGCCAGGCACGTTGCTTTCGCTGCAACTCTGTGCCGTGTATAATAACTCCTCCTCTATTTGAAAAACTACAGAAATTACACCAGCAGTGAGCCCAAAATACACAGATGTCGGGCTATGCATGCGCAAGCTTCACTAATGTTATCTATACCAAATTATCTACTTTCCCGTCAAGTAAAATCTGCTTAATTATTCATCCTTTTTCGACACCCTTATATAAAATCAGCAATCTATCCCCAAATTATCGAGATCGTAATCGAAGTCGCCAGATGTGCCCCAGCCTGTGTTCGCGGAACCTATCCTCGACTCCGATCGAGGAGCGGGTAGCGGGAATCCAACCTTATTTCCTATAAAGCAATAAAATCCCGTGCTAATCAGTGAAATCTGTGGTTGATTTTTCTCAATAGTCAATTACCTGCTGCCAGTGCCCGAGCCAACGTTACCGCCCAGCCGGCAGCAATAATAACTATTAGAACTAAAATGATATACTTTACTTTAACCTCCCTAAAAAAACGCTCTAAAAAGCGGAAATACACCCCAAAAACGGCTATAACAAAAGCCAAAAAAGCTATAACCACCAGCACACAACATAATAGCGCGCAGGCTGGCTGGATATAAAACGTCTCGAAGATTTTGCCCTGGGCGAAGGTAAGTAACGCAGTGGTCATTCCGCACGTTGGACACGGCAGCCCGTATCTTTGCTTAAACCCACAATACCCAAGCCACCGCCCCATATCTATATTATAATGTCCCGCCAGCGCAAAAATTCCGAAGAAACCGACCACCGCCAAGCAAACAATTACCGCTGCCATCCGCTGGCGAGACGACGCTCGGATAAAAAATTTCAACTTATTTACCTGTTGGCTTGTTGGCATAACTACGTTAGAATAGAGCAACCGGGTAATTCTGTCAAGAAACGACTAATACCCGTTAGTTATTGAAAAAATGCGAAGTACGCGTTGAGAGATAGGAATATGCCATTAGAGCAGAGAGATTTGAGCAGAATGCTGGAGGCGGCTATCGTGGCGGCACGCCTGGCCGGTCAGCGCGCGATGGAAGAAATCAATTACATCAAGGCCTCTGTTAAGAACGCCACCGAGCTGGTAACCCAGACCGATGCCCGATGCCAGAAGATAATCATCGACCGAATCAAGGAGAACTATCCCGACCATGGCTTTATCGCTGAGGAAGGTAGCGAGGGTAAGATATTCAAACAGCCCCCACGAGGTGAACAGCTACTCTGGTGGGCCATCGACCCGATAGACGGAACAAACAATTTTGCACATCGAATGCTTTTCTTCACCATCAGCATCGCGGTAATATACCAGGGCCAGCCCATTGTAGGTGTGATTTTCGAGCCGGCCACAGATTCAATGTTCACGGCTGTCAAAGGCGGCGAGGCACAATTGAACAGCAGGCGAATAACAGCAAGCGAAGAAACAATGGATAAATTTTCAAGCATTGGTCTGGATAGTCATTTTGATAATGGCGTGCCGGGTTGGGTATGTGAAATTATGCAGCGGACGAGATTCCGAAACTTAGGTACAACAGCTCTGCAATTGGCATACGTGGCAAAGGGCGGCCTCATAGCCACAATTGCCTCCGACCCGAAGCTATGGGACATAGCAGCCGGGACCGTAATCGCTGAGGCCGCAGGAGCTGTTGTTACCGATTGGCAAGGGGGAAAAATCTTTCCTGTTGATTTGGAAAGCTATGAAGCTCAGCAATTTCAGCTATTGGCAGCTAACAAAAAAGTCCATCCCAGCTTAGTCGAACTTCTAAAGTCTTAACTTTGCAATCATCGTGGGTCCGGTACCGGGTGCGATGCAACGATTTTCATTCTATCGCTGGGGGAGCTGACCTGGCTTCTGTCGAGTATTGCTATAACTCTTCTTTGTGGGCCATCGACGCCGATGCGAACGAGAATATAAGCGGTAAAAACATCACTTCGTACAGTTACAAGATTGCTTATCCGCGAGAAAATCACGTCCCGCTCTTCAAAATCACTAACCGCTCCATCGCCCGGTGTAAGGTCGGGAAATCTGTCTAAATCGAAAGAACTATACAAAGGGTCATAAGCATAATAGCCCATCGCGGGGACATGCATCAATTCACCGGTACTTTCAAAACCTTCTGCTGTATCTCGATACGCAGCTATTGCCTGGGCGATTGCAGGGGACATCCACGGTAGCTGCCCTATCACAAACCACGGAGCGGTATTAACGTTTATCCGGCCTTTTATTCTCGTTTCATATTCTCCCCGACCAAAGGATGCCGGATCGATGACCGTCAGATACTGAAAAATATTCGCAAAAGCCGGATTCAGCAAATCAGGTCGCACGAATTCTTCGCCAGGCTCTGACGCGACTCGCATACCAATCGTATCGCACGGGTCGGCACTCGGCCCCACCTTAAGGACCCTTGCTATATCACCAATCGTAATAAAAGAACCCACGGAATTTGCAAGATTGTAGTTCCTTCGTCCAGCGCTTAGGCCATTGGCTCCACCCAATGTCTCAGCCGCAGACTGCAAATTCTGATACACTACGTCCCAGTCGTTGTCAGGCCTGGAGTAAGCCTGCCTCGTACCTTTAACAGTATCCCACTTAAACCAATCGTCTTTGGTTTCCTGTTTGTCAAGATAGAGCTTTTCAGCCAATGTTGTCCTCAAAAGATAAATGTCATATCTTTCATTTAAGGCATACGTCGGCGGATCCGTACTCACAAGACTATATGTTGCTAATACCAGATTAGGGTCTTCCTTGCCCCCACCCGTTCGCATCAAACTCGTAATCCCAAATCCGCTCGAAGCTGTAGAGCCGTTGGTAACTGCAAATCGGCTGCCGTCCGCTATGCCATATCCGGCCAGATTTATCGTGCTCACGACATCACCAGTCTGCCGGCGAAGCTCCAGCCGGAAATTACCCAACGGAATATCTACATCGAACGGATTATAAAGCTCAATCGCAAATTCATTGTTTTTCGAATCATTTGCATCTGTCCCGCTGACAGTGAACGCTATCTCACTGATAAACGGCTGGGCCTCGAAGCCATAATATGTCCTCTGTCCGACAGGCAAATAAGTTACCTCTGTATCGGTATCACGAAAGTCAACTATATTGACCGCCAATTGAGCGGCTAATCCGTCGGCATCCATAACTACAAAGTTAGGATCGGCATCCAAAAGTCCCGCGCGTATCGCATCATAAAGTAAACTTTTATCCGCCGTATTGACGTTAATCATCTTTCCATTATTCAGCTCTGAGCCGGCTGGATTAATAATCCGGTCCATATTGTATGTGGTGGCGATATGCCGATACGCATAATAATTTGGGTCAACGCCACCGTCATCATAGGCCCTTTTGAACCAGGCATCCAGCAGTTCCCCGCCTGATGTTAAGGGAGTGGACAAAGTATTATTTCTGAATTCACCCCCCCAATCTTCCAGCCGTGTGTCTATACCGGTATGATTCAACAGGAATCTGTAACGAAGCTCGAGCTCATCGGAAATATCAAAAGGCGTATAAGCCCCGTTTGGCGCACCATAATACCAGATGACATTTTGCTTGTAGC
This sequence comes from Phycisphaerae bacterium, assembly GCA_041862635.1. GTDB lineage: Bacteria > Planctomycetota > Phycisphaerae > Sedimentisphaerales > Anaerobacaceae > NIOZ-UU13. The sequence goes on from JBGVTO010000058.1 coordinate 29,023, forward strand.
TGCGCAAATCCATTGGGTCAACACCAACACCGTTGTTTGCTCTTGCCTTAAGCAGACTTGTTTCTTGCGCCGTGGTCGGAGGATTGTTCCCTCTGACGGCCAGAGCCACAAGATTTATCTGCATTTGGCTTGAACCGTCGATGTCTAATATGGTTGCGTTAGGATCGCTAATGTCAAACTTATAAGCCGTATTGACGTTTAACATTGCCCCGTTGTCAACGATTCTAACGGCTGCATAAATTGGTTTGCCTTTGCCGGAGGTTATATCATCAAGTTTAATCCACTTTGAATCGCCAACACCGTCACCGTCGGCATCGGCATTAGCAACCAGATTATTGAAATCAGTTATCGCATCATACTCACCCACAACCTTTGCCTGTATGTTACTGCTATAGCCGGCTAAATATCCTGTAACATCGCTTATCTGCCGCCAGTAATAATCGTTTCCTGATTTATATGGCTCAAGACTCGCCAGCCATTTATCCTCCGGGCCGGGATAGTCCTGATATTCAACTGCTGAACCGGGGACATCTGAAGCCAATTCCTGTGATATCTTTGCGATGACTGTTTCAACCGCGAACTCCAGCTCTTTATTTTCCGATATGGCTGAGGTTGCTATCGTGTCAATACGGGTGATCATTACAAACAACACACCAACAATAGCCAACAGACTGGTCAAGACCACCGCCAGGATTAGGGCCGAGCCGACAGAAAACGTACTCCTACGAAATTTGTTGTTTACTGTTTTCATTCTTGTCAGATTACTTGTCTAAATAAACAATGTGAGTAAAAGTCATGCCTTCTTTTATAATGCCCTTGGAATCGTATAACGTAAAAGTGAACTTAAGCGCCCGTCCAAGCCCCGGGATAGCGTTAAAATGCGCCTCATCTACCTGCTCTCTGGGATAATTGATGTTGTTCATAGTTACCACTCCGGAAGACGGATAGGGATACAGCACTCCGGGAACACTATTTGGGTCGGCGAAGAAGAAATGCGTATCCGCCAAATTCCCATCGCCATCTGGGTCAACTTCCGGAATCCACCGCTGCTGGGCGTCGTACCAGCCCTGAATCTTGAACTCCCCCACGCCCTCGCACAAAAGCATATGGATTGAATTCGCGTCCGCCGGTTCAACCGTCACTCCCCTGATTGATTCGTTGATATTACTTTTGTCAACCGTAATATCAGTCATGACAGAGAGCATATCCTTCTTGTTCGCCCAGGCAATATTTTTCCAGGCCTCTAAAGATATCTTGTCGTACTCATACCGGTTGTTCCAATCAAACCATTGTGTATCACTTAAGCTGTTTGGGTCCGGAAAATCGGCAAGGCCCGGGTCAGCCGTTAATATATGCACGTTTCTTGCAAGCACCCGCTTGGTTCTGTCCTGCCCTTGGGCCCTGACAATACTTTTTCTGGCAATCATATAACAGATTCTTGCAACGTTGCCGCGAACCATCGGGTTAACCTTATAAGATTGAAAATCCCCATCCGCAAAAAACATTATCCTGTCGAACCTCTCATACCCGTCGAGGTCGTTATCCTTATAATCAGCGGCAGTCACCGGTTTGGCCACCCACGCTACGAAAATAGCCCCATCCTTCCTGAGGCCTTCAAAGTCGGCATTGAGCTGATTGGTAATGGCCCGTAGTTTCTGCATAATTTCAGCGTTCGCGATTGCGGTGCGATGAGCTCCAATGCTGACCTTGAAAATCACGCTCGCAAACGACAGAATTACGGCCAGAATCCCAATAGCTACCAGAAGCTCAATTAAAGTAAAGGCTTTATTAGTTCGTGATTTGTAGTTCATAGCTCACAGAAACAGTCAATCTTTACTCATCAATATCACATGTCCACCTGTGGTGGAATCACTTCTTTAATCTGTGTAATCCGTATTCAAAATCCGGGTAATCTGCGGTTAAAATCTAATTACTTTCTGATATATCGCTATGCAGGGGTATCTGCCGCCGCCGAGAGGTGGGGGAACCACCCACACCGAATCACTGAGCCCACCCTGCCAAATCCTGTCGAGCACGATTATGTTAGGAGCATCAGCATCACGCTGCATGACTCGATAAAGCCGGCCTGTCTGGTTATCCGCTATCGTACAACCGCCATTGATGAACGTTTCCTCACCCGCTACGTTTATCATGAGCTTATTTTCGTTACCGGCCCCGGGAACAACTGAAACACTAAGCTTAACCGGAACAGGCCTTTTCGCCCCGCCCGGATACGTGATTCTGTTACCAGCTTTTCTGCTGACAAAAACTGTTACCTGCACAAGCCGGTTAGTCGTGGTAGAACTCACTTGCCTGCACAACGCAGACCAGTAATATTGCTTCTGGGCTAAGCGCTTTGTCGAAGGATATGCAAACTCGTCAGCGGCGATTGTGTTTAACACTTCGAACGGTGTCAGTTCGTCGGCCACTAAATTCGGGTCTGTTAGATTAAAGCCGTACAACCTGATTTTTGCAAAGGCCTCGTCGGCTGCTACCGCCGCGGTGGTTCGCTCAGTGGAAATGGTCGCAAAATAAATACCGGTGAGGAATGTGCCGCTTATGAAAATCATCCCGATGGCAAGCGTGCCAACAGCTAACAAAACCTCGGTAAGAGAAAAACCATTATATTGCCGGGTATTTCTCATAGGCTCATCAATCCGTCGAGATTATCATCCCCGTGTATGGATTTATATAGACCGGTTCCAAACGACTTAAATAATTAAACCTTTCCGTCGGGCCTAATTTATCAAACCGGATTTTGTCATAGATAACGAACCTGTTTCGGCTCGATTCCGCCCCCAAACCCAGCTCAGCATAATCATCCTGAATGAACATACCCACCCCGTAATTTGTTATATTAATAGGGGAATTGAAGATACCATCCATCGATACTTTATCGGAGAGGGCATTATTTGGCTGGTAAATTCCATCTCTGTTTCTTACGCGAACATCGCGTATTATCAGCTTGCCGCTCGGCGAGAAAACGACCGAAAAACTGGACGTATCCGTAATGTATTTATTCTTTCGGTCCAGCCCAAAATTCAGCGGATTCGTATCATCGAGGTAGGCCACCTTAAGCAGCTCATCGATGAGGTCTTCGGCGTCGGTCCAATGTGTACCATGGTTGATTCTGACCATCAAATCCATTACACCCAAACTATCGGGCAGCTTTATTGGCTTTAGACCTTTAACCGCCCGAAAACCAGGATTTAAACCTGTTTTTTCAAAATCGTGCACTATAAAGACCATATATTGGTTGCCGGCCAAATCCTGCTGGAACCGTATGCCGGCGTAATGCTGTTCCTTCGCAGCTATAGCGCGGGCGCCGGACAAAGCGGCGCTTATCATACTCCTTCCGCCGCCCCGAGACTCGAATGACTCACGAATCACACGTATCACCGGCAAACCAATAGCAACGAGCAGTGATATGGTTGCGATAACAACCACCATCTCTGTCAACGTAAGACCGGATTTGATTTGTGGTTTATGGTTCATAGCATTGTTATTGCGAGCTCGGCGAAACCAAGCGAAGCAATCTCAACTTCTTACTTCAATATTCCTTGTTCGATATTCAATATTCTTTTCTGACTTCTGTCCTCTGTCTTCTGTTATCTGTTATTTATATCATCAGCGGTGCCGAAAATTTTGTCCGGCCCGGCCGATACCAGTTCCGGGAAATTATCACCGGGAACATATCTGTAATCCAGGACCATTCCCCACGGGTCATATATCTCCAATGGCGTCTCAGCAGTTCCGAATTTGTTCTTTAGCAAGGAATCGGTGATTTTTTCCAATATCTTCCGAGACTCCGGAATCAAGCTTAGCTCGTTATAAAGATATTCCGAATGTACAAGCGCATTTATAAAATCTTTTTCAGGCTGTTCGGGAAATTTACCTGTGTATTCGCAATATTCCTGCAGTGCGAATTCCAGCAGTGCAAAAGTACTTTCGAGGCACCTTTCTTTGGACTGATTATCGATACGAGCGGAGATGCCGATTATCATTGAAGCCAGCAGCGCGATTATAGCCACCACGACCAGTATCTCGACGAGGGTTACGCCATGCTTGTATTTGTAGCTTTTCATAGCTTTAGCTTGCTCAATCAAAATCTTCTATGTCACCCTGAGCCCTTCGCTTCGCTCAAGGGTAAACTCCGCGAAGAGTCCCTTGCCTAAGATAGCGAGATTCTTCGCTTCGCTCAGAATGATAAGACACTAAAGCGAGCAATTTGTTATGGGGGGCTTAATTTCCAAAGTTGCGAATGTCGTCGCTTGTCCCGTAAATACCATCTACCCCCGCTGAAATCAATATGTAAGAATCAGGCCTGTAAGGCCAGGGTCTGGCGCTTATCTTCGGGTTTCTGATATATTCATAGAAATACTGAAACGGTCCGCCACCGCCAGGCCCGCCAGGCAAGGTTAAGGGATGTTCTTTGTTGTCCGCCTGCTGTTTTACCTGAACAAGAGCGTCGTTATCCTGAACATTGTAAATATCACGTATTGTTTTCCCTGAAGTGTTTGCCCTGTAATAAAGAATTGGCGTCCCAGCCTTGACCGTCTTGCTGTTAGATAACGTTATTTTCCTATCGCCAAATACATCGCAAAGTACAAAAGTATTCGGCGCCAAAGGCCTGGTATCAAAAAACAAGCCGGGGTAACGAATTGAGATGTTACCTAATCTAAAAGCATCTAAGGTGGCGAGCTCCAGATACGGACCTCTTCTCTGGTCAAAAAAAATGGGATTGTTGGCATCATATATGAACTCTCCATCGTCGTTACGCCCGTTAGACCTGAAATCCGATTTCGGATGAAATCCTAACAGGTCCCAGCCTACAAGGGCTTCGGTGAGCTTCTGTGCGCCACAGTAATCACTCCACGGCGCCGGTGGTAATGGCCAGTCAGAACGTGGATAGTCACCATAGTCGTTCTTAAAGGCCGTTAGAGCCAGCTCGATTGTCGTAAACTGTGCCTTTTGTTTTGTCTCTCTTGCCGTATTGCGCACCATACTTAAAGCGGGGATAAGAAGCCCGACCATCAACGCAATTATCCCGACAGCCGCTAACACCTCAACAACTGTAAATCCTGTCCTTTTTCGTTTCACAGTTATTCCCTCTTTATATTCCTATGCCTTTTTGCCATCCGAAGCGAAACAAGCCATCAGCCCTGAGCGCAGGTGAAGGGTCGAAGGGGGAGAATCTTCATGCAGCTCAAAACTAAACACTTAAATTTCCACCTCCCCGAAGCCGTCATTCTCGATATTTCCACTCAAAATTACATATGTCGTCAGCAGTTCCGTACTCACCATCATATCCTGCTGAAATCAGTATGTAAGAGTCAGTCCTGTAAGGTCTACGTATAGTGAGAATCTTGTCATTCCTTGTATTTCTGTAGAACCTTGCAGGTTCAGAAAGACTATGCGTCGTAGCTTTGCCTGCTTCTTCCCACGGCTTACCGAGATTAACCAAAGCGTGATTATCCCAGTAATTGTAGATGTTACCCATATTGTCCTGAGGTGTTGGCGCGGTGTTGGGGTCATGCAGGTTGTTCGATGTCTCCGCCTTGTAGTAAAGTATGGGCATACCTGTCTTTATACCGGTTCGCATTTGACGTGTATACACGTCACATAAAACAAAGACATTCTCCTGAAAAGGAGCTGTCTGACCGGAACCGTATACATCTACCAGCCGATAGGCATTGGCATTGTCGAGCTGAAGAAACGGGCCGAGTCGAGCATTTAAGTTTTCTCTTGTTGGCAGGTATATATCCCTTGTGCCGGTTATATCCATACCATCTGCTCTGAAGGCCGAATCCGGGTGAAAGCCCAACAAATCCCGTCCCATCATTGCCTCGCAAAGCTTCATCGCACCACCGTAGGGTTGACCGGCTCCGTCCAGCGCACCGGAAGGTGGATAACCGTCGTGCTCATTATTGAAAAGTTCTATGGCAGACTGCATGCTGTTAAACTGGGCCATTTGTTTGACCTTCTGTGCATACTTCCTGACGTTGTTCAACGCCGGCACAAGAACGCCTATGAGAATTACGATAATGCTCATAACCGTTAGCAGCTCTATAATGGTAAATGCCGCCTTTCTGTTGGACTGTTTGACGATTGACTTCATTTCTTTTCTCCTTACTGTTCAGTTAAAGGTTTCATTTATTAATTCAGTTCTTATGCTTGCGTGCCTAAGCTTGTAATTACCTGTATCATTGGCAAAAATACAGCCAGGACGATAGTCATAACGATACCGCCCAGACAAATAATCATAATCGGCTCAAGCATCGACATTAACGAGGCAACCAGCACGTCAACCTGCTCATCGAAGTTGTCCGCTACCTTCAGAAGCATCTTGTCCAGGTCACCTGTTTCCTCGCCCACGGCAACCATATTGGAGACGATTAAGTCAACGGTTTTGGACTGGCGTAATGGACCGGCAAAGGTATCACCCTGCCTGATAGAATTGTGAACATTGCTGAGCATGTTGGCATAGACCTCATTTCCCGCTGTCTCGCGCGAGGTATTAATGGCATCCAGGATTGGTACACCGGCACCTATCAATGTTCCCAATGTCCTTGTCCACCGTGTAACGGCCACTTTACCGCTAAGTTGGCCCATCACCGGCAGTTTCAATTTGATGGTATCCAGAACGAATCTGCCGGCACGAACTGTCCTTATAATTCTGAGCAGAAAAACCATTCCAAACGGAACCCCTATCAGAACGGCCCAGCCCCAGTGGTATGCGATCCAACCGCTTATTGCGAGCACTATTTGCGTATTCTTTGGCAGCTCTTCACCCCCCGTCATTTCAGTCAGCACCTCGGTGAACTGGGGTATCACGAAGGTCATCAACAACCAGAGAATGGCGAACGCCGCCGTCAAAACCACAACCGGATAAACCATTGCGCTTTTAACCCGAGATTTAAGTTTCTGGGCTTTCTCCATAAAATCAGCCACACGTGACAAAATCAGGTCCAGCACGCCGCCGGTCTCACCGGCCGCCACCATATTGACAAACAGCCGGTTAAAACACCGTGGGAATCTGCCCATAGCTTCCGAGAGCGTTGAGCCGCCCTCGATGTCATCAGCTACATAACCAATGACCCTCTTGAATGTTCCTGACTTTTGCTGCTCCTGCAGAATACGTAGCGATCTCAAAATGGGCAAACCCGCGTCCTGTAGCGTGGAAAGCTGTCTTGCAAACTGGGTTATAAATTTGACTTTAACCATCCCGCCGGCACCGCGCCTGGGTTTCGGCTTTGCAATGGCTTTTGCTGCAGCTTTTCTCCCAGCCCCACGTACGCGAACCTTCGTGGGAAAATAGCCCATATTTCGTATCTTGCTTACCGCCTCCTTTTGACTCAGGGCCTCTATCTCATCCTTTATCCCTACACCCTGTGAGTCTAATGCTTCATATTGAAAAATAGGCATCTCTTATCACCTCCTTTGGATTGATGACTTACTATGAAATATTCCATAACTACAATTCTTCTTATGCCTCCGAAATTGTTTCTTTTACTACCTCCTCTATAGTGGTAATGCCATCATAGATAGCAGCCGAACCATTATCACGCAACAGCTTCATGCCGGCCTTTTGGCCTGCTGCACGCAAGATATCTGTCGAAGCCTGATTCATAATCAACTCACGCATCTCATCAGTGAACATCATAATCTCGAAAATACCCGTTCGACCTCTATAACCGGTATTATTACACTCGTTACAGCCTCGGCCATAATAGAAATTTTTGCCTTTGACATCCTCCGGTGTAAGTCCCAGTTCCATTAGCTGAGCCTCGGTTGGCTCGAATGGTGTTTTACAATTTTCACATATCTTTCTGACCAATCGCTCAGCAATAATACCTTCGAG
>JBGVTO010000059.1:0-7491 GCA_041862635.1 Phycisphaerae bacterium
AGCCACAGCGTATAAGCCGGAGGAGCTGACCGGCAAAATCGTAATCTATTTTGCCAATCTCAAACCAAGACAGATGAGGTTTGGGCTGTCCGAAGGTATGATTCTGGCGGCGGGCACCGGCGGAAAAGATATCTTTATGCTCTCCGCCGACACCGGAGCAAAACCCGGACAAAAAGTGCTCTAATGCCCTTTCTGCCAGTAGGAATGTCTACTAATATTCGACATCAATCGTATGTGGCAATTTCCCTAAAGGACAATCGGTGCATCTGGCCTTTGGCCTGCAGAATTCTTTACCCGCTCTTACCAGTAACGCATGGTACTCATTGAAAAACTGTGTATCCGGCGGCAGAGACGACTCAAACAATTCTCGTAACTGTTCGTAATCAGCATCCGGCCCGATTAATCCGTGCCGGAAGACAATTCGAGCGGTATAGGCGTCCACAACGAAAACGGGCCTGCCGAAGGCATAAAGTAAAATCGAATCGGCGGTTTCGCGGCCGATGCCCTTTATCGCCAAAAGCTCGGCCCTTAGCTGGTCGGTGTCAATACTTTCAAGGTTCGTCAGCTCGCCCTCGTAATTGTCAAAGAGCCAGTTTACGAAGTTTTTGAGCCGCTTGGCTTTTATATTGTAATAGCCGGCCGGCCGGATAAGCTCAGCGAGCTGTGCGAGGTCAAGATGATGGAGTTTTTCCGGTCTCAAACGGTCGGCGGATTTTAGATTTGTTATTGCTTTTTCGACGTTGGCCCAGCTTGTATTCTGAGTGAGTATCGCGCCTGTGATTATCTCGAACCGGGTTTCACCGGGCCACCGGTGCTGAGGCCCGAACGCATCATAAAGCAATCGATAAATCTCAGTTAATGCCTCACAGGTCATTATACTACATTTACGACTTGTTTTTGCATCTTCGGTACTTGCTGTATTTGACTATTGTATTTTCGGCTTATTTTAAGTAAACTCTGCAAAAATTCGGTAGTGGAAATTGACAAACAACTACAAAGGGCATGAAAAAGCTAAAACATTAAAACGATAAAAGTCATAAACAGCTTATAAAATGAAAGACAAGTACAAGTACAGCACGAGCCAGTTGTTTAACTTTGCAAAAGATTCTTATCTGGAGAGAACGTCTCGGCCGATTTATGCTATCGTTTTTCTGCTGCCGTTCATTATATTCTACGAGGTGGGTACTTTTTGCATTAATACCGACATTCTGAACCAATCGCAGATTCGTGTAGTAGCATTTGTTTGGCTGCAGAACCTGCTTGAGTCGTTAGGTTTCGGCGGTAAGTTTGCATGGGTAGCGCCTCCTCTGGCGGTTGTGGTGATTTTGACGGCGCTGCAAATCACATCATCTAAACAGTGGCGTTTCTGGATTGGTGATATTTTGCCGATGACGGCCGAATGTATTCTGCTCGCGGTGCCGTTGATTGTTTTGACATTATTCCTGAGCAGCTCGGCCGGGCCGGAGGGTAATGTTAGCTGGTTTGACGACAGCGCGATACAAGCACAAGCCGAGTCGCTACTGAGCTGCTCTTCGGTCGCAGGCGGTAGTTTATCGCCGCTGAGCGCCGAGGCCGGCGACGTTGGGCCCGGTCAGTCACTACTGGCAAATATTGTTACCGGAATAGGAGCCGGGATTTACGAAGAGCTTGTTTTTCGCCTGATTTTGATATGTCTTTTGATGCTGTTATTTCAGGATGTGCTGAGGCTTACTCATATGAAATCGATCGTACTTTCGGTTCTGATTTCGGCGGCATTGTTCAGCGCACATCATCATGTAATTTTTGTGGACGGGCAGCTTGGACGAACCGCAGCCTTTAACTGGACGGAGTTTTCTTTTAGAACAATAGCGGGTATTTATTTTGCAATCCTTTTTGCAATTCGTGGTTTCGGAGTTACAGCCGGAACTCACGCCTTTTACGATATCATTGCTACTATTATTAACGTGGTTTTTTTTCAGCAGTGAAAACCAATCGCCAATGAGATTTTTTTTGATTTTTTCAAAAAAATATTGCTGCTGTTAGTCTTTTAGGTTGGGGAGCTTGCAACACAATCGTCCTATAAGAGCCAATATCGGCCTTATCAGTACTGATATAAGGCTTGAATTTATGCACTTATTTTAGTATAATAGGGCAAAAATAGAAGATGGTATCTGTGTCTGGATTGTTGTTGATGGAATCACCGCAAATCAATGTAGCTGTTGAAGAATTGATGTTCAGCCTTTTTCAAAGACCTCTACATCCGGAGCTTTTCCAGATTTATGCCAACCGACACCTAAATACCGAAAAGTACGAAGCGATTATCTGGATTACAGGATGCACCCATGTTGTCAGCGTCTTTGCCGGTGATATCTGCCTTGCCGAGGTAGTAAGCATACCTGGCCAGATGCTCCCGTCTCGAGGTTTGATTGAACGTTTTCAATTCCGAGGTCCAAGGACTCATAAATGCACTTTGAGCCGAGGTGTAAGTTATATGACCGATTTTCAGGTTGAGAAGATGAGTCCCAGTTTGTATCGGCAGAGCCATACCGACCTTGAGCGCTTCGCGCGAAATCGAGGCGTGTTTGTAAAATTCCCGGAGCTGGAAATCGGTAAGCTCCAGCCGTTCTGCTATGTTGATTTCGAGGCCCGACAAACTGAATTGCACATTCACACGTTTGCTGCTTATCCGGACCAGGTAACAATGATTAAGACCCAATCATTGTTCGATTTTTCAACAATGTGAAAATCAGGTCCATTTAGCTGCTCTGCATCTGAACGTTTTGTTTTAAGACGTCCAATTTTCCGTGTATTTCCTCAGACATTCTGCTGTTTGGAAATTCTTTGATAATATGCTGGCCGATGTTAAGTGCGTTGGTCCACTGCTTTTCAGTAACGGCGATGGAGAATTGAACGCCGAGGTTGTGCAGTTTTGTCCGGAAGACGTCCCTGGCTGCTTCCTGCAGGGCTAATCCTTCGTTAGGGGTAAGGTAGAGGTCAAGCTCTTTTAGAATATCCAGGCTGCGGTCGGTTTCCTGGGCTCTTACGGCATCGTCCCAGGCGGCCAGGAGGATTCTTTTGCGCTCCTGCTTTTTATCAAGCAGAATTTGTCGCATTGACTTTATCTGTTCATTATCCGGATAGGCTTTAATCAATCCTTCGATCTGGGCACTTGCTCTGACCCAGTGACAATTATTGAGCAGCTTTTCGATATGTGCTGTCGCCTGATTGATCCGTTCCTGGTCGGTCGCGGTATGGTATTTTTCCACCTGTGTTCTTAATTGCTCAGCCAGCTCCTGATATTCGGGGCGCTTTGCAATTTCATCGATTAATTGCTGGGCGGCATCGAAATCCTGCTGCTGGAGCTTCTCAAGAACGGCCTCCCGCAGGGATTGTTTGTCTACATCTCGGAATGCAATCGCCTTTGCTGTTTCGCTGACACGGGTGCTGTGATTGATTTGCGTCAGTCCTGCATGTATCTTTTCCAGAGCTCCTGTAACTTCTTCAAGCTTTGTGGAGTTTTCTCGAAGCATTTCAAGTATGTTAAATAACTTTGAGAGCATTGCCAGAAAGCCGCTGAGGAGCACCAGGCCACCAAGCATCAATACGAGCTGACGCAGCAGGTTTGTCTTTTCTGCCTGGAAGATGTCAGTGAAAATCGTAAGCCAGGCCACGATTATTAATGCAGCACAAATAATAACAATATGCCATTTGAATCGCTGTAAGAAGCTGTCTTTCTGCGAGTTCATAGTCTTGCTCTTATGAAAAAAATGCTCTTTACGTAGTCTATATCCAAAATATTATAATATAAAAAAAACCTGCTTTTGTCAACAATTGAAAGATAATAACTCAACAAATTATGGCTGGAGGCTAAGAGCCTATCCCAATAACCCGCTCTATTGCGGCCGGCTGCAAAGCCCGATGCCTGCGTTGTCAGCCAAAAACGTTCTCAACGTGGAGAAAACCACTTCTGGCGAGCATTTTTGGCCTGCCGCCTTGGCCTCGAACTTTTCGCTCGGCCTCATAACGCCCCGGTTATTCGGATAAGCTCTAAGCAATTAGCCGTCTTTGTGCGATATTTTCAGCTTTTTCCCGCCATTTTTAGCCGTGGGCTGTCAACCAATCAGCTATAATCAGCGTAGTAGTTTGTATGGAGCAAATGTATATAGGTAATATTAGACAATAATAAGAGGGCAGCAAATATGAAAGCCATTAAATGCGTGCTTGTCTTGGCGGTTGTGATAATGACCGCGGCTGACTGCCGGGCGGTGGATGAACCAACTGCAAACGAAGAAACGAACAAACATCTCATTGTGACGGGGAATAACGAATTTGCCCTGGAGCTTTACGCAAAGCTGCGCAGCAAAGAGGGAAATCTGTTCTTCTCGCCGTACAGTATCTCAACAGCTCTGGCGATGGCCCATGCCGGTGCGCGAGGAGTAACAGAAGCGCAAATAGCCAGTGTACTGCACTTTCCCGTTATTGCAAAGCCGGGCACAGAGTTGTCATCGAAGCTAATACCGGACCGACAACAATTTGCTTCGGTATTTGGAAAGATTATAGAAGACCTGAACAACAGAGGCAAGAAAGGCGGCTATGAGCTTCGTGTCGCCAACGCTTTGTGGGGACAGAAAGGCTACGGATTTCTTGAAGATTTTCTGGGGCTTATAAAAAACAACTATGACGGTCGGTTAAATGAGGTCGATTTCGTAAGGGCTGCTGAAACTGCACGTAAGACCATTAACACCTGGGTGGAAAAAGAGACTAATAATAAAATTAAAAATCTCATCCAAAAAGGTGTGCTGGACTCGATGACCAGGCTGGTTTTGACAAACGCTATTTACTTTAAGGGTAACTGGGCAAGGCAGTTCAAAGAAGATAGAACAAAGGAGGCCCCGTTTACTCTTGCCGACGGCCGAAAGGTGGACGTTGCAATGATGAACCAGACGGCAGAGTTTAAATATATGGAAGCTGAAAGTTTTCAGGGGCTTGAACTGCCCTATGTGGACGATGAGCTGTCGATGATTATTCTGCTTCCAAAGGAATTTGACGGCCTGGATGAATTCGAGAAGACAATCACAGCCGAGAACCTCTCGAAGTGGATGGACGAGCTAAACAATCGTGAAGTCAGAGTTTCTGTCCCGAAGTTCAAGATGACCAGCCAGTTCGGTTTGGCCTCTGTGCTAAAATCGATGGGGATGACAGATGCCTTTTCCGCGAATGCGGATTTTTCCGGTATGAACGGCAAAAGAGACCTTTTTATCTCAGCAGTCATCCACAAGGCCTACGTCGATGTGAACGAAGAGGGCACCGAAGCAGCGGCGGCAACGGCAGTAACTATGAAGCTAACGTCGGTTGGGCCGGCCCGGATACCGGTTTTTCAGGCGGACCATCCATTCCTGTTTATAATCCGCGACAATCATTCCGGCAGCATTTTGTTCATCGGCCGAGTAATGAATCCGAAAGCGTAAGGCGTCAAACCGCTACACCTTTTCTGAAACTTTTGAGGTTGGTAATTGCGGCGACATGATTCAGCAGCGAGATTCTAAAAAAAATCTGCCTTTTTTCTTTGTGTCTTTGTGCCTTTGGCCATCTGCCGGACTCTTTTGCCTTTGATATAAGGCATCTGCCGAAAGGCATCCTGTGGACTGTGGACTGGCTTCTGTCTTCTGGCTTCCGTGCTGCGGCGGGATCCGCCACGAAAAGCGCCAAGACGAGCGCCCCGACGAGCTGATTTCTGTCTTCTGTTCTCTACCGGCTGGGCATTAATTGTCAGGGATTAACCTTAACGGGCTTTTTTGCCTTTTTGCATCAATGCCTCGATTATCTTCTCATACTCTGGATTGTCTCTGTATCCATCATCGTAATACCACAGATTGGGAATAAGCTCTTTATCACCATAGGAGTAAGTGCGGTAAGGCTTTTTATAATCCTCAGTATATGCAAGTATTCCAAAATGGCCTAAACCACCGAGCATTTCTATCAGTACACGCCCACTGTCGTTCTCGTCTATGTATACATAACTTGGACTGAGGTCCAGAATCGGTCGAGGAAATTTCGACACCTCTGGATCAGGACCTATACGGACCTCATATTTCCCGGGCTTTAGGTTTCCTTTGGCAACTTGTTTCGAAAGCTTATTACACGCCTCCAAAAGAGCTTGATGATCTGTCTTGCACAAAAGGCGCACTTTTATTCCTTCTACTATGTAAAGACCCGCAACAAAAATCAACAAAGCAAGAACAAAAACGATAAACAAGACGATTACAATTCGTTTAGGAATCAATTGCTTGTCTCCCTTCATCTTCATATCCTCGGGCGTTTTCAACAATGGCCGAGAAGATTCCCTGAACATAGACGCTTTATTAAAAGTAACTCTACCCAAGATTAACATATTGTCTCATATTTTATCTGAAATCAAAAGAAAAACCTGATAATTCCTTCGAGACTTGCGTCCAGAGTCTTCACCAAGTTTTAATCCAATCTTTCCACATGCTCCTCGTAGGGTATTCAATATAGACTTTTAAAAACCAATATAATGTACCCCTTGAGGGTATACTGTGTTGCGCACCAACTTTCCAACCGAAAACCAGACTTAATGCATTCACAGGATCTATCTTCAGGTGCATCATGGCATGCCCCTCAGCTATATAATTGATGTCACTCTTGTGATAAGTGTTATTTTTGTATCTCCAATTATCTATTCCGGTATGATGGAAAGGAGTATCGACTTTAAATACCAACTTCCAAAGATGCAATTCCTTTTTACCCCACCACTGATTTATCTCATTGACCGTGTCTTTTATTATCAGGTTAAGTGTTCTATCTCTACTGTCGAGCCGTCCGATGCCATTAAAGGTAACTAATTTAGCGCTCCCTACATTCCAGATTCCGTAATCTATCTCCGGTTCCAAAGTATCATCTTCGCAGTGAAGGTCAATGACGAAATCTTTACCGGTGATGGAAACTGAATTAAAGTCCCAATGCGAGTATTCATCATCATAGAAGCCAACGTCGTTGAGCCACCACTTAACAATATCAGTAAAGCTCACTCCGTAAGGATTATTGTAAGGGTCATCGGTTATGCAGATGGTTGGGATCGTGATCTGTGCGTCCATAAGCCCAAAAGGATCTACCCGACCCAGCGGATTGTTACTGCAGTACGTATACCCATACCCGACCGGGTCGGTCTGCATAAACCGGCCGATGTGGGGATTATAATATCTGGCGCGATAATAGTAAAGACCTGTTTCGATATCGAATCTGCGGCCGGTGAACATGTAGGGATTGGGATGGTTGGGGTCTGAGGCCGCCACCTGGCCATAGGCGCTGTACTCGTAGCTCTGGCAGCTATCGCCGTTAGAATTACTCAAGGCCACCACGGAACCCAGACCATCGAAGTGATAGTAGTAGGCCGCGTTATTATCGGCAGGTTGTCTTTTATCCATCCCCAAGCTCGTCCCGCTTTTTCGGGACTTGCTTGAGGCTGCCACCCCTCGCGCGGACCGTAGATGT
>JBGVTO010000060.1:0-33647 GCA_041862635.1 Phycisphaerae bacterium
GGCCGTTGGGCACTTTGAATTTGTATGTGGACATGGAGTAGCATTCGGTCTCGTAAATTTTCGGTGCGTCGGTGCCGGTAATACCCAAATCGCCTCGGTCGACGGTCATCCCATCAACAACACCCCACGTATTGCCTTCTTCCATATATTGATCTGGCAGCCATAGGTTGCCGCCCTTGTCAGTATATGGCTCGATGGCAGCACAATTGACGCGTAGAGTGAATTTTGGGGCCTTCGTCTCAGCCGTGGTCTCGACCATCGTCTCAACCTCAGTTTTATCCTCAGCCTCAACCTCGGTTTCAACTGTGGTGGCACAGCCCGAAAATGCCAAAACCACCACTGCGACAATACAGCTTATGGTAATTAATCCTTTAGCCATTGTGCTCATCCCTTTCAAAAAATGACAAATTCACTATTACATGTTCTTTATGCTGTTCTATTCTACCAGGATCCATAGCATGCGATTTCAGCAGCATATATACCGAAAGTAGTTGTCTAATACAACGTTTTTTAGAGAAAATGAAGCAAAGCTGGTGCTTTGTGGCCGATTAAATTGAGACAAAAGCAAACAATCTGAACATTTCTTGCCTTGTTTTTACTTCTCTTATTCACATTCGCACACTTAAAAATCTTGTCAATAAAGCACAGGACTTGCCGGTAAAACCTTCCTCTTCTTTAAATTTTTCGTTTCATTTGTTTTTTGGCCAGGAGTAGGCGTTTGAGCCGGCCGCCTCATCGACAGGTCCGGGGGGAAGGGTTGCCTGCCACTTTAGAAGTTGTTGTGAAAGCTTTTTCACTACGTCAGGGTGCTTCTCGGCAACGTTATCCAGCTCTGTCGGGTCCTTAGGAATATCGTATAATTCGATCCGGCTGCGGTCGGGATTCATCAGCAGTTTCCACTTTCCGTCACGAATGGCTAACATCGGACATTTATGCACCATATCGCCGAAAATTCGGAATCGCCATTCCCACATCAAAGGTTTGCTGCGCCGCTTAGGTTTACCGAGCAGGGCAGCGGACATATCCTCACCATCAGGGTTGAGGTCGCGTGGAACTTTGACGCCGGCTAAACTGCAAACAGACTCAAGCCAATCAACGGCTGCGATAACAGTTGTGTCATCTACCCTGCCGGCCGGCGTGTGGCCGGGCCAGCGAACGATAAAGGGCATACGGATGCCGCCTTCGTATATGCTTCGCTTTCGCCCTCGAAACGGCCCCGTACTGCCGATGCCACTATGGACGGCGTTGCGAATGTCCAGGTCTTCGGGGCCGTTGTCACTGGAAAAGGCAATCAGCGTGTTATCGGCCAGCCCAAGCTCGTCGATTTTCTTAATCAGTCGGCCGATTTGCCTATCCAGGTCGGAGACCGAGGCATAGTAAATCTGCTTTACTCCCTTATAGGGGACACCTCGGGGCGCATGTTGCTCGTAGGGTTTCATCTGCTCATCGGTAGGATGAAGCGTGGCGTGCGGGACGAGCGTCCATACGTTTACATAGAAGGGTTTGTTGCGGTTCTTTTCGATAAACTCGATGGTCTTGTCAACAATCTGAGTGGTGGATTTGGCTCTGAAATACGGGTCGTCCTGGCCGACTAATTGTGGACCGTTCGAGACCCTCGTGCAATGCTCATCAATACCATAATCGCCCGGGCCGGGAGCGCCTTCGCCTGAACCTAAGTGCCATTTACCGAAATGTCCGGTGGTATAGCCGGCACTTTTGAGCAGCCCCGTCACTGTATGTGCCTTGGGGTCGAGCCAGTTGGGCATCCCGCGTGCCTTGTTTTGCTTATGAGTTGCGAAATGGCCGTGTACACTGTGGCGTGCCGGGAAATGGCTGGTCATAATCGACGTTCGCGATGGTGAGCAGACCGAGCCGTTGACGTAGAACTGTGTGAACAATGTCCCTTTCTTCGCAAGCTCATCCAGGTTGGGAGTTTTTATCTGGCGATTCCCATAGCAGCCTAGGTCCCCCCAGCCTAAGTCGTCGGCAAAAATAAAGACAAAATTGGGCCTTTTGCTTTTTACGGCAGGGTTAGCAGCGAAAGCACAGGACGGCAGAGTTAGTCCGCCGAGGCGGACTGCCGATGCTCCGAAAGTGGCTAAAAATTGTCGCCTGTTCATAATTGTAGCCTCGGATTTCATTCAATGTCCTCCTTTTCTCCTGCTGAACAGTTTCGCGATAAAGGTTGAGTTCAAAAATGTGCAACAACAATAGCATTTTACCGATTTGGCCAAATGCTGTCAAAAAGCAAAAAAAGCGA
The DNA here is from genome assembly GCA_041862635.1 of Phycisphaerae bacterium. Taxonomy (GTDB): domain Bacteria; phylum Planctomycetota; class Phycisphaerae; order Sedimentisphaerales; family Anaerobacaceae; genus NIOZ-UU13. The sequence continues at coordinate 2,261 of JBGVTO010000060.1, forward strand.
TTTTTTGTATGTGTTCTGGTGAATAGCTTTTATTTTTTCCGGCATTTGTCTATAAAATATTGTTTGTCTTAAGCGGGGATTTAGGTTATATTATCAAAGCCGGATTTGTAAGAGTCGCCGACGCTCCATCCCGATAAAATCGGGACTCCCCCGAAGCGGCTGCGAAGGCCGGAGCTTTAGCTTTGGCGACGGAGCAAGGTAAAAAAAATGAGCGAACGGGTAGAAATAGAATTGTTCGATAATCCCCGCCCTGAGCGAGACTATTGTATAAATATCAGATGTCCCGAGTTTACGAGCCTCTGCCCTCGAACAGGCCAGCCGGATTTTGGTGAAATTGTCATCGATTATTGTCCCGATAAGTTATGTATCGAGCTAAAGAGCCTTAAATTCTATATGCAAAGCTATCGAAATAAGGGTATTTTTTACGAGGCTCTTACAAATGATATATTAGATGATTTGAAAGGTGTATGCAACCCACGATGGATGAAGGTTACCTCTCGATTTACACCTCGCGGCGGAATAACTACCGAGGTGGTTGCAGAATATAAGGCACCTGTACCCGCGTTTTCTGTACGCCCAACACAGGTGCGGGCAGAAAAATAAGTAATTGAGACTTGCTGACCCCGATAAAATCGGGATGATTAGTCGCAAGAGTAAGGAGACAGGAGTCGGAATAAGTAAGAAATTAAGAGGTGCTAAAATGCCAATAAAATTTCACTGTGAGTATTGCGGCAAAAAGATAGAGGCCGCTGACAGTGCCGGCGGCAAATGGGGCAAATGCCCGGCGTGTCATAACAGACTTTACGTTCCCAGTTTACACTCCGGCGAAGAGCTAAAACTTGCACCGGTAGATGAGACCGATTTGGAAAGAAAAAAACGGCTAATGGCCGAGACGTACAAGCTTACTCAAGACATATTGCAGGAAAGAGATGTTCCGGAAGCGACGCCTGAGACGATTGGGCCAATTGAGACGGATGGGCCGGTACTTGAGATGAGCGAGAGAGAGCTGACGAAATACATAATTATGTATCTGAGACTAATGGCTGATAGTGAATTATACGAAGCCCACAGAGTTGTGGGCCTGATAGCTCCTCATAGTGCCCAGGCGGTGAAGATTCTCGACAAGATAGCACTTAGTGAAATGCCCGAGCCGGAGTTGGCTGATATTTCACAGCTTGCGCTTTCCGGTTCGATAAGGGCACTGCGCGACGAAATAAGCTGACTTTTGGAGAAAATTTCAGAGCCCGGCCGAAGTGGTCCCAAAAAACACCTTCAATTTGCAAATCTGACCTGATTTTTTCGGTCCGCAAAAATTACCCGCCATAGAATCCCTCCAGTTTGGTTGTGATGAAATTGTTTCCTATATTTTATGTGGAAACAGTAACGACAACCAGAGTGAACCCCATAACAACCTGGAGGGAAACTTATTATGGCCAATGAGACAACAGCTGTGCACGTTACCCACGAGACAGTGGGGAAGGTTGGAGGTATAGGAGCCGTCCTGCAGGGCTTTTTCACCTCCAAATCTTACCTTGATGCAATTGACAGGTCAATCCTTGTCGGCCCATTGTTCACTACTGAAGGCTCTACATCAGAGCGGCTCGGCGAAGATGGCGAAGTGCTCTATTCATCTATTGATGGATTTGTAAACACGGGTTACGCTCCGGCCTTTCGTAAGATAGAAAAATACTTCAACGCAGGTATTGTCTACGGCAGACGAACATTTGTTGACAAGCAGACTGGCATAAAAAGCTCACCTGAGGTGGTGCTGGTCGATGTAAGATATATGGATAAGTGTCTGGTTAACGAATTCAAAAGATGCCTGTTTGAGGAATTCGGTATCCAAAGCCATTTACATGAACACCTGTGGGAATACGACCAATATGTCAGATTGGCACCGGTCGCAATTGCCGTGTTAAAAGCGATCGGCGCAGCTAAAGATTCGACAATCGTTATTTCGCACGAGTTCATGGGGATGCCCACGGTGTTGGCGGCTGTTATCGAATCTTGCTGTGATTTCAGGACAATTTTTTATGCACACGAAGTGGCCACGATGCGACGTATTGTAGAGGAACATCACGGGCACGATACAATGTTCTATAATGTTATCAAGCTTGCTCACAATAATGGACTTTTCGTCAGCGAAGTGTTCGGCGACCAGAATTCCTATTTCAAACACGCTCTTGTGGAAGCCTCGAAATACTGCGACCATATATACGCCGTTGGAGATTATGTGGTGGACGAATTGCGGTTTCTCGCCCCGGAGTTCGATAGCGCCAAGATAGATATAGTGTATAACGGTATCCCGGCATATCAAATCACAGCTGGGGACAAGCTTGCATCAAAAGATAAACTACGGCGGTATTGTGAGAGCTTGTTGGGCTATAAGCCGGATTTTGTCTTTACACATGTTACAAGATTGGTGAAAAGCAAGGGAATGTGGCGTGATTTGCGCGTCCTCGAACATGTGGAAAAAGAGTTCAGGATGCAGGGTAAAACAGCAGTGCTGCTTGTCCTTTCGACTGAAGTTTCACAACGTCGCAGCAGTGATATCTACAATATGGAATCGGCGTATAATTGGCCTGTGGCCCACCGTGAGGGCTGGCCGGATATGTCCGGTGGTGAGGCAAATTACTATACGGCTGTACAGGAATTCAACGCCAGAAGCAGGAATATAAAAATCATTTTCGTTAATCAGTTCGGCTTTGCCCCCAAAAGATGCGGCAAAAGGATGCCGGAAGATATGGAATTTATGGACATTCGCAAAGGCAGCGATGTCGAATTTGGACAGAGCATTTATGAGCCGTTTGGGATAGCTCAGCTTGAACCGCTGACTTTCGGAGGAATATGTGTCTTCAGCAGTGTGTGTGGGTGTTCGGGTTTCCTTCGGGACGCAGCAGAAATCGGAAGTCAGAAATCAGAAGTCAGAAATCAGAATTCGGAATCTGTCTTTTGTCCTCGCTTCGTCGCCAAAGGAGCGGGGCAATTTTGGTGCGGGGTCAAGAATGTTATTATCGCCGACTATACCAACCTGGAAACACACCCCGATGCTATCCGCCAGGTCGAGGATTTACTGCAGATTGACCGGTCGGTACGCGACCGGATAGAAGCAAGTGAAAGCGAAAAAGTTGCAATGCAAATATGCTCACGCTTACCCAAGAACGAGGCCGAGATTGAAAGTATGATTCAAACCGGCTACGAGCTTGCGAAAAATATGAGCTGGGACGTAGTAGTGAAAAACTATCTGCTGAGCAGCCTGCAATCCATCTGTGCGAAAAAAGTCTGCCCTGAGCGCAGCCGAAGGGTTGGATAATGCAAAAGTATCAGATGAACTTCACATTTCGTGATTCCTGTTTCGTATTCTACTTTACTTACCACTATTAGCGTTTTTCGACTTGACCGGTGCCGCCGGAGCGGTTAAACTGTCTGGCTGTGAGCGCTGCCAGGAAAAAACCAATTATCGGTATTTTAGGTGGCATCGGCTCAGGCAAAAGCACCGTTGCCGCTGAGTTTGCCAAATTAGGCTGTAAGGTCATTGATGCCGACAAAATTGCCCATGAGCTGCTCGATGAGCCGGCTGTTAAAACCAAAGTAGTCGGCCTTTTTGGCCGGGCTATTTTAGATTCGGAAGGGAAAATTGACCGCGAGAAATTAGGCGAGGTCGTTTTTGTCGATGCCCAGAAGCTCTCATTGATTAACGAGATAATCCATCCTCTTGTCCTTCAACGGGCTGAGGAGCTTATAAAGCAGTATGATCGCCAAAATCAAGTCAAGGCAATCGTGCTGGATATGCCGTTATTGGTAGAAGCCGGCTGGGACAAGCGATGCGATAAGCTTATTTTTGTCGATTGCGAGCAAAAATTAAGGCTCGATAGAGCAAAAAAATTGGGTTTTGACAAAAATCAAGTTAAAATTAGAGAAAATTTTCAGATTTCTCTGGACAACAAGGCTAACCTCGCCGATAATATGATAGAAAACAATTCTGACTTCTCGGTGTTAGCCAGGCAGGTCACTGATATTTTCTCTTACATTATGTAGGGACCCCGCAAGGCGGGAACCCTATAATGGGTAAGTGGGGTTTATTATAGAACGCTCTTATTAGTGTTAGGGACCCCGCAAGGCGGGAACCTTACCTGTTTTTGATATATAGGTTTTATTTCAACGCTCCGTCGCTTAAGATTTGGAGCGTCGACGACTGTTCAAAGTTCAAATCTTATTGAATTCCTACGCCCGCACATGCGGTTACCGAAGAAAGACGACAGACGACAGAAGGCAGAGGACAGAAGACAGAAGGCAGAGGACAGAAGACAGACGTCTGGTTTCTGACTTCCGACTTCTGATTTCTGACTACAAGTGGAAAAGGAGTAATGATGGCTAAAGCCATAAAGAGCACAACCAAAAAACGCAAGAAAACAAAGAAAAAGGCCGATGCAAAGAATCCCGAGAAAATCGGGGCCGCCGAACAGGAAGAGCAGACACTCGTCTCGGAGAAGGCCGAAGCCGTAGCGGGACAGGCAGTCGCCGACGCTCCAAAGCTTCAGCGACGGAGCGAGGAAAACTTAGCTGAGGCCGCTGTGGAAGAAACTGCTGCCGCCGAGACCGAGGATGAAGCACTCAAAGCTAAACTAGCTGAGGAAGAATCCACCCATGCCAAATACGAGCGGATCAAGAAAGGCAACTTGTATTTGACGGATTTGCAGAAACTAACCGTTGCAGAGTTGCACAATATTGCTAAAAATGAAAATATTACAGAATACAGCGCTCTTAAAAAGCAGGATTTGATTTTCAGGATTCTCAAGGAGCGTATTCGCCAGAATGGGCTGATGTACGGCGAAGGTGTGCTGGAAGTGCTGCCGGACGGTTATGGATTTCTGCGGAATCCGGATTACAATTACTTATCATCGTCGGATGATATTTATGTCTCACCATCTCAAATCAGGCGTTTTGGCCTGCGGACCGGAAACATTGTATCCGGTCAAATCAGACCGCCAAAGGATTCGGAGAAGTATTTTGCCCTTCTGCGTGTTGAAGCGATTAACTTTGAGAATCCCGACAACCTTTCGGAAAAGGTGGTATTCAGCGATTTGACGCCTTTACATCCGGATGAGCGTTTCATACTTGAGACTGAGGCGGAAGAATTAAATATGCGCATAATTGATTTGGTAACACCGGTGGGCAAAGGGCAGCGTGGCCTGATAGTTGCCGCACCGCGAACCGGCAAGACAATTCTGCTGCAAAAAATTGCAAATTCCATGAGCACGAATCATCCCGACGTGAAAATGATTGTGCTGCTGATTGACGAACGGCCCGAAGAAGTTACGGAGATGGAGCGGAAAACCGCTGATGATGTTGAGGTGATAAGTTCGACTTTCGACGAGCCGGCCGCTCGCCACTGTCAGGTGGCCGAGGTCGTTATAGAAAAGGCAAAGCGGCTCGTCGAGTACGGTGTAGATGTAGTAATCCTGCTGGACTCCATAACCCGTCTTGCCCGTGCTTATAATACCGAGATGCCGCACTCGGGCAGAATCTTGACCGGTGGTGTCGATGCCGGTGCTATGCAGATGCCCAAGAAATTTTTCGGCGCAGCAAGAAATATCGAAGAAGGTGGCTCGCTGACTATTTTCGCAACTGCATTAATCGATACCGGCTCGAAAATGGACGAGGTTATCTTCGAGGAGTTCAAAGCGACCGGAAATATGGAATTGCACCTTGACAGGCGTCTGGTTGATAGAAGAACCTGGCCGGCCATAGACATTAGCCGGAGCGGAACCAGGCGGGAAGAGCTGCTGCTCGACCCGAAAGAGCTACAGCTCGTGTATCGGCTGCGAAGGGTCCTGAGTGAATTGAATCCTGTCGAAGCAATTGAGCTGCTCAAAGGCAGACTTGCAAAGACACGAACCAACGCAGAGTTCCTGATGACAATGAACCTCGATTAGGTCGGACTGTAGTAAAAAGCCACCTGTCAAAAAAGCAAACAGGAATGCATTGTTCGTGCTTAATTGCTTGCTTTACATTGTTTCTTGTTTTTATTAAGATAATTCCGGCTGCTGTATTTGGCCGGAATTTTTTTAGGCGATTATCGAAACCGGATAAGTTATGGGCGAACAGCTCTCAAAAGTTTATGAATCTAAAACGATAGAGCAGCAGGCGAATGAAATATGGTCTGCTAATTTATACTTTCACCCCGAGCCGCCGGCTGACGGCAAAGATAAAAAGACCTATACCATTGTAATTCCGCCGCCTAATGTTACAGCACCGCTGCATCTCGGCCACGCATTGAATAATACATTGCAGGACGTCCTGATTCGTTTTCGCCGGATGCAAAATTACAACACGCTCTGGATGCCGGGTACCGACCACGCCGGTATCGCTACTCAGACGGTCGTTGAGAAGCGAATCCTCTCGGAAGAAGGAAAACGGCGTACAGATTTCGAGCGCCAGGAATTTGTTGGCCGTGTACAGGCCTGGAAGGATGAATATGAAGCCCGCATTATCGACCAGTTGAAAGCAATGGGCTGTTCCTGCGATTGGGAGCGAACACGCTTTACGATGGACGAAGTGTGCGCCAAAGCCGTTCGGGCTGCGTTCTTCAAACTCTTCAAAGACGGGCTGATTTATCGAGGAAAAAGACTGGTCAACTGGGACCCCGCCACGCAGACAGTATTGGCTGATGATGAGGTCGAGCACGAGCTGGTGCAGGGACATTTCTGGTATCTAAGGTATCCACTTGTTGAACCGGTTAATATAGGGGGCGAACAGATTGAATGTGTTACCGTTGCCACGACCCGGCCGGAGACGATGCTTGGCGACACCGCCGTTGCGATGAATCCTGCGGATAAGCGTGCCGAATACCTGCTCGGTAAAAAAGTTCGCCTTCCGATTGTAGGCCGGATTATTCCTATTATCGCAGATGAGCACGTTGTTTTGCCCGATGCCGACAGTGATGATGAAAAGGCGAGATTTTCTACCGGCTTTTTGAAAGTTACGCCAGCCCACGACCCCGATGACTGGGAGATCGGCCTCAGACACGGACTGGAAGTCATCAATGTGTTGGCGCCGGATGGCTCGATAAGCGATAAGTACGGCTGGACGGATTGGAACGAGATTAGAAATGAGGACGTTGAGAACCTAATAGGTATGGACCGTTTCGAGGCGCGTGAAGCGATTATTGAATGGTTCCGTATGCAAGACCTTCTTGAAGATGTTCGCGAATATGCCCACGAAGTTGGGCACAGCTATCGAAGCCATGTGCCTATCGAGCCGTATCTGTCCGACCAGTGGTATATCGCGGTCAAAAAGCCTATCGAGCATTTAGGAAAAAAATTCGGCGAAGGGTTGATTGAGGGGACCGATGTGGCGGTGAACTCCTTGGCAGGTCTGGCCTTAAAGCCATTACTTGACGGCCGGCTGCGGTTCATCCCGGAACGTTACGCCAAAACCTATCAAACCTGGCTGGAAAACCTCCGCGACTGGCCCATCAGCCGACAGCTCTGGTGGGGACATCAGATCCCAATATGGTCTCAGACACTTCCCTTTGAAATGGAAGATTCATCTGCTCTATCTATTGACAAACTCGTGGACGCAGGGATGGTAGGTGATCTCACTGACAAAATCATGATTACCGGAGGGGAATATCTGAAAGAGTCGATCAAACAAGGGTGCTGGGTACGAATGCGTTTCCTTGATGAACAGATGGTCGTAATCTACGTTTGTATTCCCACTCTTGCTCTAGATGTAAAAAAAGAAGTGATAAAAGAGTTGGAGACTGCTGGATTCGTACGAGACACAGATGTCCTTGATACTTGGTTTTCTTCGGCGCTGTGGCCATTTAGTACGATGGGTTGGCCGGAGGATACGCCGGAATTGAAAACATTTTATCCGGGCAATGTCCTTTGTACCGCACGTGACATTATCACTCTGTGGGTCTCGCGCATGGTGATGATGGGACAATACTGCGTGGGTAATGTTCCTTTTAGTAATGTCTATATTCATGCAATGATTCAGGATGGTGAAGGACGTAGAATGTCCAAGAGCCTGGGTAACGGGATTGACCCTCTGGTGATTATTGAAAGTCATGGTACCGATGCGATGCGCTTTACTCTGACCAGTATGACCACAGATACCCAGGATATTCGGATGCCGGTGGTCTCTATGACACTGCCGGATGGTCGAGTGGAAAATACTTCACCTAAGTTTGATATCGGCCGAAACTTCTGTAACAAGCTCTGGAACGCCTCGCGTTTTGCCTTGATGAATCTTGAGGGGCTTGACCCTGCTGAATTCGACCCCGGCAAAATGGATATTACCGACAGGTGGATTCTTTCCCGGTTGGCCAAAACTGTTTCCGAGGTTACGGAGTCTCTGGCTCAGTTTAAGTACAGTGAGCCGTTATCAAGCTTGTACAGATTTTTCTGGAACGATTTTTGTGACTGGTATCTGGAGTGGGCTAAACCCAGAATGCAGAATGAGCGGAAAAAGCCGATTGCTCAGAACGTGTTAGCTTTTGTGCTTGACCATACTCTGCGCCTATTACATCCGTTTGTGCCGTTCATCACTGAAGGAATATTCCAAAAACTAAACGAAATCGCACCGATGAGGGGACTCAAGGGCGTAGCAGAATCTAAAGAAGCAAAAGCATTAGTTATTGCCCAATGGCCGGAAGGGCTCGAATCTTTAATGGATGAAGATGCTGAAAAGCAAATTATGCTTATCCAGGCTGCAATTCGTACCATACGGGATATCAGAAGCAATAGAAACCTACCGCCGAATAAAATATTGGTTGTATCTGCAAAGTCACAACAAGAAACAGTTGAGATTCTCAATGGCAACGCGGAACTTATTCAACAGTTAGCTGGCGTAAAAGAATTCGAGGCCGGAACAGCCCTTGTAAAACCGGCTAACGCTGCTATATCAATTATGGATGATGCAACGGAAGTTTATGTACATGATGCTGTTGACCTGCGGGCTGAACGGGCAAAGCTAAAAAAACAAAAGGAGCAGCTCGAAAAAGCTAAGAAGGTGGTGGAAGCCAAATTAGCCAACGAAAATTTTGTTACCAAAGCCAAACCGGAAGTGGTAGCTCAGGCCGGGGACAGGCTCACCGAGCTGTCAGAACAATTAAATACTGTTGAAAAACACCTTTCGGAATTATATAATAGTGGATAACTGGATGGGTAGATGAGTAGAGGAGCAAACGCATAAGCCCATGTACTCATAAACTCATATACGCATTTACGCATATACGAAGTAAAGGTGGTGCAAAAATGGAAGCGGAAGCCGAATTGTCGCGTATAATCATTAACGAAATGTCCGACCAGCAGATAATTGTCTTAAAAGAGCGTCATGGCCATCGGAGTTTTCCCATCGTTATTGGCATAGTTGAAATTTTTGCAATCGACCGCCGGTTAAAGGGCATCAAGCCCCCACGTCCGATGACACACGATTTGTTGGCTAATGTAATTGAAAATCTCGGCGCAAGAATAGAAAAGATAGTTATAAATGACCTGCGTCACCACACCTTTTTTGCCAAGATTCACCTGAGCGTGAACGGGCGAACCGTCGAGGTTGACTCCCGACCTTCCGATGCGATTGCCTTGGGTGCGGCGTCAAGTGCCCCTATTTTTGTTGCTGAGCATGTTTTCGAGAAGACTTCTCAGTAAAAAAGCTTGGGAATGCTCTTAGTTAAAATTGCTATGACTGGCTTTCGTATCTTCAGAATAATGCCTTAACATAGATAAGGCGTAGTTATCTACGAAGTCCATAAATTGTCCTGAATAGGATTTGATCTGACATCTTCCTATTACTTCACGTTGATCATCCTCGAAATGTGCATGGACTTGGCATTTAAATTTCGGGAAGTCGTAAATAGTTAATGGACCTTTATCGTCTTGTTCTTTTTTTACAGTTGCAGGTTTAATCTTGCCACTAACTATTCCTTTGACAAACGCATCATATTCAAAACTTGCGGACACGAAAGGTTTAGAAATCCTTTTTGGGGCATGTTTTCCCTGTTTTCTCTCAGTAGAAAAGGTCGAAATAATCAGCAGTCCGACGCCGATACAAAGCAGGCTGTCTGCGGCGTTGAAAGCCGGCCAATGATAATCGCGGTAATAGACGTCGATGAAGTCACGTACTAAACCGTTATTAAAAATCCTGTCGTAAAGATTGCCACAGATACCGGCAGTGAACAGGCCCAGAGCAACGTGAGCCAGTTTGTTGTGAGTACCGCTAAATAGAAAAACCCCAAGGACCACCACCAGGGCGATAACCGATATGGCCGTTAGGAAATAAGGCTTACCGGCGAGGATGCCGAAGGCGGCACCATTATTCAATGCCTTGACTAATCGCAGGCAGCCATTAATAATCGAAACGTTGCCTTGGTTCCCCAGCCAATCGAACACCGCTTTTTTGCTCCACAAGTCCAGCGCCAGACCGACCAGCGTCAGGGGCCAGAAAATCAGATGTGCTTTTGAATCCGGAAGCGAAGAGGATAAGTGCTTCAGGAAAGCCCCCTCCAAACTCGACCGGGCACTACTTTCTTCTATCTTGGTCTCTGTCATAATTAGCGTTAAGTGTATTGCATTGACTGGCTGTAATAACTGTCCAGTATTTATTTTGCTTTGTATATTCTTATATCGGCACGCAATTATATCAAAGTTAATACTGCCGTCAAAAACTTTCAGCAAAGCAGGGATTTTTTATTTCAGTTTGTAGTAAAACAAAAAGTCTTGGCGGGAAATCTGTGTTCGACATATTTTTCGAATCTGTGAATTGAGAATTGACAATCCGTAATCAATATTGTAGCGTAATGGAAAACCGCTGTCTTTTAGCGGAATCAATATCGCAGATCCGCCGTCTTTTGGCGGAGTCAATAATCAATAGTAAATAGACAATCTAATGGCCCGGGTGGCGGAATAGGCAGACGCGCTAGCTTGAGGGGCTAGTGACCTTAGGGTCGTGCTGGTTCGACTCCAGTCCCGGGCAGTGGTTCAACTCAGAATTCAATGAGTTGAACCACCCTGAGCAAGTGACGAGCGAAGTCCTGAGCCCGAAGGGCGACGCGAGGAACACGTCGAAGGGTATGTCCTGAGTATCATCGAACGGTAAAGTAGATAAAATTAGAAGGTGGGGGAGTACTACAAAAAAAGAGGAAAGGAAAATGTCAAACGACGAAAAACAATCTTTACCTAAAGGGCGGATAATGTCAATTGACGCCCTGCGTGGATTCGATATGTTCTGGATCATCGGCGGTTGGTCGATATTTCGCGGCTTGCACGAGAAATTCGATAATTCGACAACGCAGTGGTTAAGTCAACAACTCTCACACGTGAGGTGGGAGGGCTTTCGCCCGTGGGATCTGATTATGCCGTTGTTCTTGTTTGTTGTCGGTGTGGTAATGCCGTTTGCGTTCAATAAACGCCTTGAGCGGGGCCACAGCAAAAGGAAACTGTATTTTCATATTGTGCTGCGAACGATAATACTATTTATTTTAGGTATGGTCGCGCAGGGACATCTGCTTGAATACGACCTCTCAAAGCTCCATATCTACAGCAATACCTTGCAGGCAATCGCGGCGGGTTACTTAATCGCGGCAATAATCCTGCTCAATCTGCGAATTGTATGGCAGATAGTCATGACCGTGGTTCTATTGTTGTTGTTTTGGGCCTTGATGATGTTGGTTCCGGTGCCCGAGTATGGTGCGGGCGTGTTAACACCTGAAGGAAATCTGGCAATTTATATCGACAGGCTCATTCTCGGCGGCTTCATCGATGGAACCGACCCGCCTTACACCTGGATTCTAAGCAGCATGACTTTCGGCTGTACAGTAATGCTTGGAGTAATGGCAGGGCACCTATTGCGCTTGGATAAGAAAGGAATTGTGAAGGTCTTATACCTCTTGGCAGCAGGCGTAGGTTGTGTGGTACTCGGCTGGATATGGAATTTTTTGTTTCCTGTCATCAAGCATATTTGGACGAGCTCATTTGTCCTTTATTCGGCTGGATGGTGTTACCTGCTGTTGGCGTTGTTCTACCTTGTTATTGATGTGTGTGGTTTTAAGAAGTGGGCTTTTCCTTTTGTTGTAATCGGTATGAATGCGATTGCCGTATATATGGCGACCCATGTATTTAATTTCCGCCACATCGGAGATATTTTAGTGGATGGTCTGGACAAATATGTCGGAGATTGGAGCTCCTTTATTCACGCCGCGGCGGCGCTTGCCGTCATTTGGCTGATAATGTGGTGGATGTATCGCGAGAGGTTATTCATCAAAATCTAAAAAAAGCAAAATAAAACATCGAAGGGCAAAAGTAAAAAGCCCAAAAGTAGCAGACACGAAATCGAATGGAGCAAAATATACCGGATGATGAACAGAAACATTTGGTGGGGACTCGGGTGACCTCGATTGACGCACTGCGGGGTTTTTCTATGTTCTGGATTATTGGCGGGGGGACGGTCTTCAAAAGCCTGGATGCAATATTCAATCATCCGGTAACGGCATTTATTAGCAAACAGCTCACTCATGCGAAGTGGTTGGGATTCCATTTTGAAGATTTGATTATGCCGCTGTTTATCTTTATTGTGGGTACGGCGGTGCCGTTTTCGATTTCCAACCGCCTCAAACGGGGGCAAAGCCGTGGGGGAATTTACCTCCACATTGTCAAACGCACGGCAGTGCTGTATTTTTTAGGCGTGATGCTCGGAAGTGGCGGACTGCACTTTAATTGGCCCGAGATGGACTGGGTAGGCGTCCTGCAGCGGATAGCAGTATGCTACTTTTTCGCTGCGTTCCTGATGATGCACACCAAATGGCAGACACAGGCAATAGTGGCAGGTGCAATCTTACTTCTGTACTGGGCGGCCTTAATGCTGGTTCCTGTCCCCGGTCATGGTGCCGGCGTTATCACACCGGAGGGATGCCTGCCGGCCTATATTGACCAGCAGTTTCTTCCGGGCAAGATTCACGAAGATTTTTATGGATACGGTGACAGCAATGGTATTATGCCTACACTGGCATCCATTTCGACGGCACTTTTGGGGGTCTTGACCGGCCATTGGCTGCGCTCCAATCGGCCGGATAGTCAGAAGGTAACTGGACTGGCACTCGCGGGTCTGATTAGCCTGTCCGCCGGATATATTTGGGGGCAGGTCTTTCCTGTTATCAGGCTTCTCTGGACCGGCTCGATGGTCTTATTTGCAGCAGGGCTCAGTCTATTGCTGCTGGCTTTGTTCTATTGGCTGAGTGATATCAGAGGCCATAATAAGTGGGCCTTCGGATTTGTGGTAATCGGAATGAATGCGATTGCAGTATTTACGGCAAGCCGGATATTTGCTGTTCACCAAATCGGGCGTATTTTCGTAGGCGGCTTGGACTGGGGTCAATGGAATGGGTTTATTAATGCCGTAGCTGGTTTTACGGTTATTTGGTTGGTACTCTGGTGGATGTATCGCAGGAAGTTGTTTATCAAAATCTAAGGAATAGATTGAAAAATAGTGTCTAAAATTTGAAATAGGAGAACAATCTTGAGTAATGAACAGCAGGATTTGATTGGTCGGCGGTTGGCCTCGGTCGATGCCCTGCGGGGCTTTGATATGTTCTGGATTATTAGCGGCGGGGCTATCTTCGAGTACTTGGTGGAAGTTTATAACCACCCGGTCACCGAGACAATTCACAATCAGTTGCACCACGTCAAGTGGGAGGGATTTCATTTTGAGGATTTGATATTTCCATTATTTCTTTTCATAGTTGGCGTAGTGCTGCCGTTTTCGATTACACGGCGGGTAGAACGCGGACACAGTCGCCCCTTACTCTACCTGCACATTCTCAAACGCTCAGCCGTAATTATTTTATTGGGCTTGATATTTAATGAGCTCCTGCGATTCGATTGGGCCCAAATGCGATGGCCGGGCGTACTCCAGCGAATTGGATTGTGCTATTTCTTCGCTGCAATAATTGTTGTGCATACCAAATGGCGCGCCCAGGCGGTTATTGTAGCGGTGGTTCTGATTCTGTACTGGCTTGCGATGATGCTGATTCCGGTGCCGAACTATGGAGCCGGTGACCTCACAATGGAAGGGTGCCTGTCCTCATATATCGACCAGCAGTTGATTCCGGGCGAGCTATATTACGGGTACGGCGATAACGAGGGTCTCATTTCGACATTGCCTGCGATCTGCACCGTCCTTTTGGGCGCGCTGGCGGGCCACTGGCTGCGCTCCAACCGGTCGGGCAATCGAAAAGCGGCCGGCCTGGCCATAGCCGGTATAGTCAGCTTGCTCGTTGGCCTTCTCTGGGGGCTGGTTTTTCCTATCATCAAAATTATCTGGACCAGCTCTTACGTTCTGTTCTCAGGCGGCTGGTGCTTATTGCTGTTGGCGTTATTTTACTGGATAATTGACGTTAAGGGATACAGGAAGTGGGCGTTTTTCTTTATTGTTATTGGCATGAATCCGATTACGATTTACTTCCTGCAGAGATTTGTTGACTTCGATGGAATTGCCGAATTCTTCTTTCTGGGGCTCGCTGAGCATGCAGGGCTGTTTATGCCCCTGATTTTGCCGTTTGGTGTTTTGTTGGCCAAATGGTTGTTCCTGTGGTTTTTGTATCGCCACAGAATATTCTTCAAGGCCTGACCTGAACAGGAATAATACGCCGTTAGACGTATGCATTCTGGAGAATAAAAAATATGTCTGCAAGTGTATTTGATGATAAATCTGTTAAACCGGATAGTAAGAGTTTCCTAAGTGCGATTGGAAAGACAGCCAAGCTTTGGCAAAAGATAAAGAGTAATTTAGAAAATGAGTATGGCGAATTGATTGAAGATTGGAAATATTATGGTCAAAAAACAGGATGGCTATTAAAGGTCTTACGAAAGAAACGGAATTTATTCTTTTGCATTCCTCTAAAAGGATGCTTTCGAATTGCTTTTGTCTTCGGAGACAAAGCCGTTTCTGCCGTTGAGAGTAGTGATTTGCCTGAAGCGATAAAAGTGGAGTTGAAGAATGCCAGAAAATACGCAGAAGGAAGAGGGATTCGAATTGAAGTGAAATCATCCAAAGATGTTGAGAATATCCAAAAGTTGGTTGAGATAAAAGTCAAAAACTAATTTGGCGGCTGACTGGTCGCTGCTGGAGATGCCTCTGACCAGTTGCTCCTGAGCTAATCGTTATCCTGTGGAGCCGGCTGAGTGTTTGGCTGACCTTGTGGTTATTTTTTCCAGAGATAGGCTGCTTTTTTTCCTCTTTTCGGTCCTGTAAAAAGTAGTTTTTTTACAAAAAATTTGTTTTCTTTGGATATTTGTGAAATTTTTACTTGACCTCGGCAGAGGGGGTGCTATAATTAGAACAGCTTTTTCATTTTTTGCCCCTGCTTTTCTCTTCCTTCTCCCCTCCCTCCGCAAAAAAGCAGGGGTTTTTTAAATTGACTATTTACTATTGATTATTGAAAAGAAAATTGAGACCCAAATTTAATAAAAAATAATCAATAATCAATAGTCAATTCTCAGGTCAGACCTAATCGTTCGGCCTCGGCGTAAAGGCCGTAGTGCTTCATTTTTTTGAACAAAGTTGTGCGGTTTATCTGAAGGGCCTTGGCGGTTGCCTGTCTGTTCCAGTGATTGGTTTCAAGGGCCTGGCGGATAATATTTTTCTCCGGACCGGCTAATGCTCCTTTAAGGCTCATCGCTTTGTATGTCTCTTGCTGTTGGTTTTGCTCTTGTTTGATTGAGTTTGGCAGGTCCTCGGGGCCGATGAATTTATTTTTACTCAGCAGAGCCGCCCGCTCAATTACATTTTCCAGTTCACGAACGTTGCCGGGCCAGGAATAACGCTCCAAATACTCCATCGCCTCATCGGTAATACCAAGCTTATTTCTGTTGTGCTGTGCAGAGTACACCCGCAAAAAATGCTCGCCTAACAGCCGAACATCTCCCACCCTCTCACTCAAAGGCGGCAGGTCTATTGTTACGACGTTAATCCGGTAATACAAATCTTCTCGAAACCTTCCTCGCTTTACCTCCTCATCGAGGTTGCGATTTGAAGCGAGTATAATGCGCGTATCCACCGTTTGGGTTTTATTACTGCCGACCGGGTCGAACTGTCTGTCCTCCAGAACCCGCAGAAGCTTGGCTTGCAGAGCGGCCGAGGCATTGGAAACTTCGTCTAAAAAAATCGTCCCCCTGTCTGCCGCCAGAAACTTGCCTTCTTTATTGTTTACAGCGCCGGTAAAAGCCCCTTTAACGTGGCCGAACAGCTCGCTTTCCAGCAGCGTCTCCGGGAGTGCCCCGCAGCTTACCTCAATGAACGGCTTGTTACGTCGGCTCGAACGATGATGTATTGCTCTTGCCAACATACTTTTGCCGGTGCCCGATGGGCCGGCCATCAGTATTGTGGTTTTGGTGTCGGCGACCGCCTCAACAAGGTCGAAAATCTTAGCCATTTTGTAGTTATGGCTGATTATGTTCTCCAGGCGGTATTTCTGTTCGAGTTGCAGTCGGAGGCTCTCGTTTTCGCTCATAAGCGATTGCTGCTTAATCGCTCTTTCTACCGCCAGCCGTAAATCGTCATCGACGATCGGTTTTGTAAGGTAATCGTAGGCGCCTTGTTTGATTGCCTTAACTGCGCTTTCGATGGTGCCATAGCCGGTTATCACAATGCCACCGTTTGTGGATGGTTTTTCCTGATAATATCCAGTAATTCAAGCCCGTCTCCGTCCGGCAGATTGACGTCTGTTAGCACCAGACTATAGTGCTCTTGTTCTAACTTGGCTAAAGCACCCTTTGATGTTTCTGCGCCGCTGGTCTGGAATCCTTCGAGCCTCAGGAACTCACACAGTGAATCCAATATGATTTTATCGTCGTCTATAACAAGAATATTCTTTTCTCTCATAGAACTTTCCAATCCCTTTTTATGTATTCTTTATGAATCACTTTTTGCCGGCAGGTACACAGTGAAAATACTGCCGCCGGCAGGAGTATTTTCGGCAGTTATTCGGCCGTGATAGCTTTCAATTATGTCCCTGCATATTGCCAATCCCAATCCTGTTCCTTTGCCTTTATCTTTTGTCGTGAAGAACGGCTCAAATATAGCTTCTGTATTTTCCGGCGGCAAGCCTGTTCCTGTGTCGTGGAACTCAGCCACGATGGTATTGTCCGCTGCCAGACGCGTTGAGATTCTTAATTCTCCGCCGTCCGGCATTGCATCCAGGGCGTTCTTGGTGAGATTACAGAATACCTGAAACAGATTGCCGCTTCTGATTTGTGGGATGCCGGAGGTATAGTTTCGTAATATTCGAATATTCAGGGCCTCTGCTTTAGAGCCCATTGTTTTGATAGCATCTTCAATAATCTGCTCTATTCCGGTATATTCCGATGGCGTGTAAGTGCTGCGGGAGAATTCCAGAAGCTCGCTTACGATTTGCACCATTCTCATAAGTCCCTTCCGGCATTGGGTCAGGTACTCTTTGGGTTTTTCCAGGTTTTCTTGCTCAACAATTCTCATCGCAAGATTAACATATCGCAGTATCCCGTCCAGAGGGTCATTTAGCTCATGGGCGACCTTAGAGGCAAGCTTCCCAACAGCAGCCAGTCTTTCAGTGTTGGCCGACTGTCTTTGGATATTGACCTTTTTGGTTACGTCTTCGATTATGATGATACCGCCGAGATTTTTTGTTGTTTTGCTTTCTTTCAACGGTGTGCAGACGATTCGCAACAATTTTGTTTTGCCGTTCGATGTATAGCCTACGTCATCAAACCTGCTTGTTTTCCCCTTTGAAATTGCTGATTTTAATTGTTCTGTCCAGCCAAGCCATATCTTGTCGTCGGTACCTTTTGCCAGGGATTTATCAATGTAATGGCCTAACTCGATTAGTTTTGTTGCCTGAGGATTGGCCTCGATAATCTTCAAGTCCCGGTCAAAGGCAATAACTCCTATCGGTAATGACTGTACGATTGACTTACCAAGCAGCCTGGAACCTGACTTGTCATTTACGGTGTGTCTCTTTAGTTGGTCGCCGTTTCTATCTGACTTTTCTGGTTGTAATTGTGGATGTTCTGGCATAGCTATGATAATAAAACCTATCTCCACTATTGTCAAGTGTGGGTGTTGCAAAAAAACAACGCACGCGTTCCTTTTTTCGGACTGAGTGGGTTACTTGTTTAGCAAGAAACATAACATATTATAAAATAAGCAGCTAAATTAGTTTGTTCTGTGCCAATAGTCAGCTATCAGCGGGTAAAGTCGGTTTCTGACGTTGCTCTTTATCAACGCTACAAGCGGCCTCCTTAATTAATCTGTCGATGTCAGCTGGATAATTCTGTCTAACTTTATACCGAGCAAGCATTTGTAAAAGTTAAAATAGGGTATTCGTCTGCTCTCTGTTTTGGAATGAATTTTGCTCAAAACAACATTGCAAAACTGTACAGGATAAAGTTCAAGGACGAGGCAGGGTGATGCAAGGAGGCATAAAATGGAAGGAACTGAAAGACGCAAGTATAAGCGATTGGGGGCGAAGTTTGATATATCCTGCCGTGAAGTTGGTTCCACAACGGAGCAATCTCATACCGGCTGCACTGTGAATGTAGCTCCCGGCGGTTTGTATTTTGAGACCGAAAGTGCGACGTTCAAGCCGGGTAGCTTGTTGGAAGTAGAATTGTCAATACCGCCGAAGCGGGGTTTGCTTGAATTTGGCGGAAAGATTTCGGGCTTCGCCAGGGTCCTGAGAGCTGATAATATCTTTGAGTCTGCCGGAGGTACGAATTTATCTTCCGGGATATTCGGCGTAGCTGTGCAATTCTGTCGCTCTCCGAAGCTCTGCATGTAAGTACTCCTTTTGCCCTGTCAGTATTCTTCTACCGTTAGTTGTGGAATATTTGCAAAGTGAGATATATCGCGTGTGATCATGCTGTGTCCCGCTACCATTGCAGTTGCAGCAATTAACACATCCATATCCCCGGCAGGCCGACCGAGATTTTGAAGGTGTGCTGTTATCTGGCCAAACAGCCAGGCGGCTTTATCATTAAATTCCAGGATACCTAAATCCGCAATCAAATCACGTACAACTGCTTCTTCGGCTCTGGGATCATCGGAATGGGCGATACCAATATACAATTCTGCAATATTGAAGCGTGTAGTTACAAGTGTTTCATTCCGGTTGACAATTTCACTGAGCTTATCAAGAGCTCTTTTTCTTAGCTTGGCACTTCGCCCGGCCAAATCTATTAATATGGTCGTATCCAGGCAAGCCATTATCTGCTGCGCCTTGAAGGTTTACGGCGATGGTCTATATGTTTCTCTATAGCCTTTAAGGCCTTGCTGCTCATGCGATTGGTTTCAAGACGTTTCTTAAAGAGCTTTAAATCCAAAGGAGGTTTCACTACTCTTTTGATTACCTGGCTAAAGGACTCTTTATCATTGCGTACGGATTTAAGCCTTCTATACGCCTCCATATCAATTGTAATGGTTTTTGTTGCCATTTTAACCGGCTCCTGCTATATAAGTGTATGTACACACACTATTATACAAAGCAAGCTGCCCTCAGACAAGATGTTTTTTAAACGAGCCAAAAATTTTATAAGCTCATTTGCGTTATCCCTAAGGGCTTTCCGGCCAGACGCCCTCGAAGACTTCCACCGCCGGACCCGTCATATAGACACAATTATCTTCTTGGCACCAATTTAAATTCAAGTCACCACCGGCTAAATGTCCGGCGCATATTCGCTCACATCGGCCGGTAAGCGCCGCAGCCACACAGACGGCACAAGCACCGCTGCCACAAGCCATCGTAACGCCGCTGCCTCGCTCCCATGTCCGCATCGTAAATTCTGTTGGCTTATCAATCTGGACGAAATGAACATTGACGCGGTTTGGGAAAAGACTGTGGTTTTCGATAGCGGGGCCAAGTTTCTCAAGCTTGATTAATTCCACATTATCACAGAAAAATATAGCGTGTGGATTACCCATCGATACACATGTCATTAGCAATTCCTCTCCGAGGATTTCGATGGGCTGTTCGACAACCTTCTCCCCCGACAGATTTACTGGTATATCTTTTGGCGTCAGAACCGGTTGGCCCATATTGACACAGACTCTTTGGACCTTGTCCTTATCATCAACCATCAATCCGACAGTTAAAACGCCATTGCCTGTTTCTATATTTAATGAAGCAGAGCAGCAGGGGGGCTGATCCGGCAGGGGGAATAGTCCCCGGCTTTGGGCCAATTTGTGTTCATAGGCGTATTTTGCCACGCACCGGATACCATTTCCGCACATTTCGGCTTCTGAGCCGTCGGCGTTGAAGATACGCATCTGCACATCGGCTGTTTGCGACCGGCCTATGAGAATCAAACCATCGGCACCGATTCCCCTATGCCGGTCGCTGACGATTTGAGCTAATTTTGCGGGGTTCTCAATCTTTTCCTCGAAGCAATTGACATAAACATAGTCATTGCCCAGGCCGTGCATTTTTGTAAATCTCATTTTACTTCTCCTTGCAAAAACCGCTTTAGTATATGCACAACTGCCCGAAAAATCAAGATTATATGCAAAATGGCTTTCGAGCTTTCGAGGGGTTTGGCCAGATTTTCCGGCAAGCGATTTTGGCCTTTCGGAATCTGCCTACGGCGGACAAGATTGGGTTTGTTTTGGGTTTGTTTTTTTGGGGTGCTAAACAATCGTTTTTTCTGTAATCCTTTGTTAAAGTTAAGTTTACGTTCATTTTGGCCATTTCGGAGATTGGGTTTGTTTATTCGGACTAAGAAATCATCGTATTTTCTGTAATCCTTTGTTATAAATGAGTTTACATTCATTTGGGCTTTTCGGAGATTGGGTTTGATTGGGTTTGAATTGGGTTTGTTTTGACCAAGTGTCCAATTGGATTTATTTTCATAATTCATTGTATCATAAACATTTGCAATCCGCCTACGGCGGACAAGATTGGGTTTGTTTTGCATAAAAAGGGTTGATTTGTAGAGAATCCTCGACAAATGTAGAGGTGCCAAGACTGGCGAAATACGAAATCCGAATATCGAAATCCGAAACAAATACAAATTACCGAAATATAAAGGTTCAAAAACATTGATTCTCGTATTGCCCCCGACAGAAAAGCAAGTGAGCTAACATCGGGGGTAAACTCCGTATTGCGTATCGCATATCGGTCATCGGGTTACCGGATTATCAGGAAGTGATTATCAGGGTATCCGGTTATCAGGGCGATCCCTTCTTTCTTTTTGAATATTGACTATTTACGATTGACTAATCTGGATCCCCGATTAAGACATTCGAGGACAAGCTTTGCGGAGCCTTCTGGCGGGTATCTTCGCCTGCTGGCCCCCTGTTATATGCCAAGAAAGTTGCTCTCGGGGGTAAACTCTTTTAATTGATTGTTTATTTGCTAATTGGCTTGCCACTTCTGTGGCTTATGACTTGCATACTACGATGCTTTCGTTAGCCTTCTGGCTAACATTTGCGTATTATAACATATTTTCAAATATAGTCAACAAAAAAAAGCCAAAAAAAGCAGTTTTTTTGGCTTTTAGATTTTTCTTGCTTTTTATGATATGGCCGGACATAATTTTGACGGTATAAGCGGGACTAACAACTTTGAGATATATGAAATAGTAAACACAGATTGACACACATTAACGTGGATTTATTAGTTTTGATGGAGATTCACAGTATTTATAATATGTAGTTTAGAGGGAAGGCGAAGTAGAGGCAGGTGTAATATGGCAGAATTTTACGAAATAGGAAAAAGAACTGGAGAGATAGATGTAACCATAAGTTATCGTATAATAAAGCTATTCTCTGAGGGGCTTTATTCGAGTCCGAACAAGGCAATCGAGGAGTTGGTATGCAATAGCTTCGATGCAGATGCACAAAATGTGCACGTGATACTTTCTCCTGACCTTCAAGATCGTGATGCAGATATCGCCATAGTGGATGATGGGGATAGTATGGATTACGGGGGACTCAGTGAACACTGGATTATTGGGCGAAGTCTAAAAGATGCCGAGAGAATAACAAGAAGGAAGCGAAAAAGAATTGGAAAATTCGGTATTGGAAAACTTGCAACATATGTGTTGGCAAATCGGTTAACGCATGTGTGCAAAAGAGAAGGTAAGTATTATTCTGTTTCGATGGATTACAGAAAGATTCATAGTACTCCAGAGGCTGGTGTTTTTGAGAAGACACACAAAAAAGAAATTGTGAAGTTACCTTTTAGGGAATTAACGGAAAGCCAAGCTAAGGAAGCAGTGGGAGCTTGGATAACTGGTGGAAAGAAGGGTTATAAAGCTCTCAAGCTTTTTGGGTCGGATGCAGCTAAAAGTTGGACAGTAGCAGTTATGTCAGACCTTAAGGAAATGATAGGTAATCTTAAGCCTGGACGACTGAAATGGGTGCTAGCGACTGCGATGCCTTTGCGCGATGATTTCCAATGTTATCTTAATGGGGAGATAGTGCAGCCTAAAAAGTACGGTAAGGCAATAAAGACGTGGATCATTGGAAAAGGGATTACTGAAAGGGATCTAGATAAAAGTGGACTGGATGATCTCTCGGTTACGATAGACGAGTCTATTCCAGCAAAACATATAGGACGATACGGATTATTTGAACCAGAACTTGGGCGCATAACAGGATATGTGGAGCTATACGATGATCGGCTGGATATGGGAAAAACTGCTACAATGTTTCGGAACAACGGATTTTTCATATATGCACATGGGAGGTTAATAAATGAGGAAGATGGCCATTTTGGAATCGGTAGTAATGAGTTGAGCCATGGTACTTTTTCTCGTTTCAGAGCTCTGATTTATGCAGACCAACTAGACATGGAGCTGCGGTCGTCTCGCGAAAGTGTCCGTGAATGCGTATTGGTCGAAAAGTTCCGTAACGTCTTTAAAGGTATTTTCAATGTAGCAAGGAGAGAATGGGCAAAAAGAGAAGAGGAAATTCGACCAGGCGCAAGATTCGCGCGCACAATCCAAGCTACACCATATAGTTTGACACAAAAACCTTTGATAAATCTCCTGTCACTCGCATTGGAAGGAAAAGTTGTACCGAGACATTTGAGATATCCACAAGACTTATCTGCCGCTGAGAGGAAGGATTATATGGAGGCCTTGCACGAGCGGATAGAGGAGAAGAAGGGTCTAATTCAAAAAAGTGAACTTCAAGATTTATCACAAGGCGAAAGAATAGCGGTTTTTGAGGTAGATTCTGGAACGCTAGTGATTAATAGATTACATCCTTTCGTAGCGCATTTCCTTGATGAATATGAGGATGTGAAGAAGAATCTGCCACTGGAATTATTGGCGATGTCCGAGGTGTTACTGGAAGCTGGTTTGTACCAATCGGGGATTGATGGAGATATGGTTGCTTCACTACTCGATATTAGAGACGAGTTACTGAGAACACTAGCAAAATCAACGACGAGAAGAAATGCTTTTCTTGTGGCCCAAGCACTCCTTGATGCAGCTAATAATCCGAAAGAACTGGAAACAGAATTGGTAGCAGCATTTGATAATTTGGGATATGATGCAATTCCCATTGGTGGAAAGGGCAAACCGGACGGTACTGCGACGGCTACATTGGGAGTTGATGAAAGTGGTACTTCTCAAAGATATAAAGTGAGCTTGGAAGCTAAAAGCAAACAGAAAGAGGGGAAGAAGGTTGCTAGCAGTACGGTGGGAGTTTCGAAGATTGCTAGGCATAGAGATAAGTACGGGTGTGATCATGCGATTGTAATTGGACCAGATTTTCCAAGCGATGAAAGTGCACTTGCGGAAGAGATAAAGAGAGATAAAAAGCAGACCGGCAGGACGATCACTGTCATGAGAATTAACGACTTGGTGAGACTCGTAAGACTGCGGCCTCTAAAAAGAATCGGACCTTTAGAAATTAGAGATTTGTTCATAAGATGCATGATGCCTGCGGAGTGCAAAGAATGGATTGATGAGCTTGAGAAGAGACAGGTTGAAGTACCGAAGTACAAAGAGATTTTGGAAGCAATATGGGAAAGACAGAATAAGAGACCAGAGGAGACTGTTGAATATGGTGTCGTTGCGATAGTACTTGAGAAGTTGGGGATAGTCTACAAAAAAAGGAAGATTACTGAGATTTGCAAAGCTCTTGAAGGTATGGCACCGGAGTGCATCTCATGCAGGGAGAACAACACAGTTGAATTAAGACAAAAACCGAATATAGTACTTGGAAGAATAAAGAATGAAACCGAAAAATATCCAGATTCTGAAACACGAAAAAGCTTTTTAAAAAATATATAAAATGAAGAATTGTATTAAAAGTGTACATCCTTTTCCTGCAAGAATGGCACCATCAATAGTATGGGAAAGATTGCACGAAGGTGCCCCGACTTTGAAAATACTGGATCCCATGGCAGGATCAGGGACGACTTTAACTGTTGCAAGGTCGAAGGGACACATTGCCTATGGGATAGATAGAGATCCACTTGCAGTCATAATTTCTAAAGCATGGTGTGCAGACATTGATAAAGAAAAACTAATATGCAAAGCAGAGAAGATTTTGGATAAAGCCAAGAAAACCGTGAGAACACTGAATTCGAAGGCCGCATATCCGGCGGGCGCTGACAAAGAAACGAAAAGGTTTGTTACATATTGGTTCGACTTAATAAATAGAAAGCAACTTACGGCATTAAGCAAACATATATCTCTAGTTAGGGATAATAATTTGAAAAACTTTCTTTGGACGTCTTTTTCGCGAATGATAATTACGAAAAAAGTAGGAGTGTCTCTAGGTATGGACATTTCTCATAGTCGACCACATAAGGTTTATAAGAAGGCTCCAGTAACAGCATTTGAGATTTTTACTGATGCTGTTGGAAAAGTTGCAAAAGCAAATCCTTTCTCTGATTGTGAGAGTCTGCTGCCAGAAGCTATCATTTCATATGGAGACTGTAGATGCTTAGATTATGATGATAATTTTTTTGACTTAATTATAACATCGCCACCTTATCTTAACGCTATTGATTACATGAGAGGACATAAGCTGTCACTTGTTTGGATGAGAAACTGTATAAGTAGAATCAGAAAGCTGAGAGCGACAAACATCGGAGCAGAGATCAAGAGTGTTGTACCTGATGATGAGCACATAGTCAACGCTATGAAGATGGCAGGAGATATAGGAAAATTGACAAGGAGGCAAAAGGGGTTCTTTGTAAGATATGTTGTAGATATGGAGTCTGTATGCTCGGAAATTGTCCGAGTTCTTAAGCCTGGGGGAACGGCAATATTTGTAATTGGCGATTCTACGATTAACGGTGTTTTTATTAGCAATTCAAAAGTCATTGAGAACTTATTTGAGTATCACGGATTAAAGCTTGGAGCAAAAGAGGAACGAACATTATCAGAAAATCGGCGATATTTACCACCACCTTCAAATAAAGGATCGGGTAAGCAATTACAAGCTAGAATTCGTAAGGAAGTGATCTTAACTATGAAGAAGGATTGTTAGCCAAGATTGGGAAAGATAGCTTTTAAACAGTGGATGATAGATGAGTAGGGGATCAAATTACAAATTCAGATTTGGGGATTAAGTTTTTAATCCGCAGGTGTAGTTATTGTTTTGTAATAATAACCGATCATTTACAGTCGCGGCTCTGAATTGAATATATAGGACGAATGGTGTGGCAAGCCCCACCCTACATTTTCAAATGAATCCGTCAGAGCGAGCCGGATTTCCGCTGCCCCCGACAGAAAAGCAAGTGAGCTAACATCGAGGGTAAACTCCAGAGGATTAGTTAATTGGTTAATTAGTTAATTGGTTATAACCACATGGTTTGAGCCGCTGCGTACGAGCTGCGAGTTATTCGACGGCAAATTCCTTCTTTCGGCTGAATAGCTGGGCTTTTAGACGGTCAATTATGGATGAGTGCATCTGGGAGACGCGGGACTCGGATAAATCCAGCGTTGCCCCGATTTCTTTCATCGTCATCTCTTCGTAATAGTATAAAACGATAATCAGCCGTTCAGCCCGCGTCAGCCCTTTAGTAAGCAGGCTCTTAAGGTCTCGCTTTTGGGCTTCTATGACAGGGTTCTTGCTCCTTTCATCTTTGATAATGTCTATTTCACGGATATCTTTTTCGCCTTCGCCATCGCCGTATTTGGTGTCCAGCGATACCAGGCTGACCGCGTTGGCATCCCGCCGCAGTCTGTTAAACTCCTCCGTATCCATATCCAGCTCTTCAGCGATTTCCCTTTCTGTGGGTTTGCGCCCAAAATGTATCTCCAGCGAATGTGTCGCTTTTGCCAGCTGGTGGGCCCGGGCACGGACTAAGCGCGGCACCCAATCCATACTGCGAAGCTCATCAAGAATGGAACCTCTTATACGAGGTGAGCAGTACGTCTCGAACTTCACACCTCGGTTCGGGTCGAAAGCATCTATAGCGTCTATCAGTCCAAAAATGCCGGCGCTGACGAGGTCGTCCAGCTCGACTTTGTCAGGCAATTTGCTGTGTAGCCGCTCGGCGCAATATCTTACCAGGCTCCTGTAATGTTCCATGAGCAGGTTGCGGAAATAATCATCGCGGCTTTTGTGGAAATGCTCCCATATTTGGTCAATGCTGAATTCTTGCTTGGTTTTCACAGGATTCCTCCTTGAAAGATACCCCGCTTTACGGGAACCCGGATTTTATAATTTTAGTAGATTTTCCAGAGCAAGGCTTTAGGTCCAATAAACAACAACGTTTTCTCTTTGTCTGCATGTTATGCTGCTGTACAGACAAACAAATCACCCGTCTCAATTTTCTTATCGGCTTTTTGGCCGATAACTTTAGAAGAACCAGTTAATAACTTTCTTCAAAAACCCCTCATCACCAGGCTGGGCGGCCATACTATTACTCAATTTTGCTGCTTTTCCGCTGCTTATCGCTAAAACGTTGGCTGGACGTTTATGACTTTCCATCATTTGTTGTAAGTAGTGCGTTTTGTTTCCTATTGGTTTTCTTGGTTGCAATAATCAGTAGTTAGCAATCAATAATCAGTTGATACTGTTTTCTGCTTTTGTCTGAGAAATTCTGCTGCCAGTCTTTGGTTAAGCGAGTTTTCCAAAAGCTTGTTTATCTGAAGCTCGAGATATTCATCTCGATTTTCTTCAAGAAGCTCTTTGCTGTGCTCATCGACCATCGGTTTAACCTCGAAGCTTCCACTGACGCCGAATTTGATATGTTCAGTGTCACGCAGGATAAGCCGTCGGTTTCGGATATGCTCGTCGAGTGCATTGTTCAGCAGGCCGGAAAACTCGTTCACCGCCAGCTCTTTCGGGACAAACCCGGGATTGTTCACGTTAGTTATGTTTTGAGTAAGGATTTTTTGGCGATTGTGTGTGAACTCGATTATCTTAACCAGTATTTCAGTAATATTATCCGTTATCAGCGATGTTAGGTTCATACGTAATCCTTCCTGTTGCCTCTTACGTTTTTTGGCTTTGGCCGAAGAGAATGAAAGGTAGCAGGAAAGATAGTTTGTGAAGGGCGAAATTGAATTTCTCATCCTTGGTCCTTCCATTTCTTCCTTGAATCCTTACAGCAAGGTAAAAAGTAGATAGGCTTTTGCAAAATTGTTCTTGCTATTACCTTTTCTGCGAGAAAGTATTTGTCCTGTTTTTAATTGTTTTAAACAGATTGTAAGCCTCGGCCTGTTTCTTTGCCGGTGGTGCTGCTTGTTTGCTCAGCCGATGAAGCTTTGGTAGCGGCCTGTTCCTTGCTTAAAATCCGTCTTATTTCTGTAAGCGTTTTTGTTTTCTTAAGCTGCATGATTTTTGATAATCTCTTGAATACGGACTCATCGTAGAGTCGGTGTCCGCCCTCCGTCCATTGTGTTTCGCGAATAAGACCCATTATCGTGTAGTTATGAATAGTTTGTCGTGAAAAAGGGGTATAGTTAACTAACTCACCAATTCGATACAGCTTCGCAGGTATTCTCAAAGTGTCATTCTCGACTTTTGGTTGCATAGCTAAAATTGCTTTCTCAAAGCGTAATTTATTCTGCCTTAATTTATAGACTGGGCCACAATGAGTTGTGGGTGAGATAATCGAATACACATTGCAGAAAAGATACTTCGTTTCATTTCTGGTTTTAAGTTAATCGACTCTGATTCAGGTTATTTGCTTTGGATTCAGCTTGTTAATTCATGTTAAACCACGGACAGTTAAGGCATATTATGAAGGTAAAAGGTATTTTACATTTTGCAAAATATAAAAGCCATTTTATCGGATGTCAACTTTTTTTTCATTTTTTTAAAAAAATTTAGCCTTTTTTTGACCTGGCCGTACTTTATCTGGCACCCACGGGTGTAAAAACAGGGGGCCAATCTTTCTTCTTTTCTGAAGTTCCGGACTTTTTCTTACTCCGGTGCTGCTCACGGGGTCTCTGGCACAAATGCGGGGATTTATTTCCGCATTTAGCCGACGCTTTTTCCCAAATACCCCTGCAAAAATATCCGATACAAGACTGAGTGAACACGAGGTGTTACACGAAATTGCATGAAATGGGTATGGATATGGTAAAAAGGGGCCTTTTTTGAACTATGCGTCGAACAAATCAAAGCTCTGGAAATACTGATAACAACCCTGACAGCAGCATTTCTCTGCTTGAGCAGGTAACTCCTTTGGCTCGGCAGATAAACTGCCTCGATATTGACCGAATAGCTGATGTTTGCATTAAAAACATCCCAAAATTGGTTCGCCTAAGGTTTGCTTCGCTGTATATACTCGATGAAACAAATAATATTTTGCACCTGCACAAGCACAATCACCCGTTTCTTATAAACAAAATAGTCTCGCTGAATCAAACCCCCACGCCCCTTATGGTTATGGCTATAAGAAGTAAAGAGCTGATATTGGTCCCGGATATAGACACCCATAAAAAGCCCATAATTAAAAAATCGCAGCGTGCCTTTGCTGAAAATTACCAGACCAAAAACTGTGCTATCGTTCCTCTTATTTGTCAGGACAGAGTCGTTGGTGTGCTCAATTTGGCGGATAAGATGGATGGCGGCAATTTTGACTCCGCGGACATCGCATTGATAGAGCTATTCAGCCAGTTGGTCGGTGCGTCGATTGGCAACATAAAATTATTCGAGAAGATACAACACCAGGCCACTACAGACGGTCTGACTGGTCTTGTGAATCACAAAACGTTTTACGAAATCCTGGAAAAGGAGCTTTGGCGGTCACGACGATACGGTGGGCAAATCTCGCTGATTATGGTCGATATTGATAATCTCAAGCAGATAAACGATGACTATGGCCACCGGGTCGGCGACAAGGTCATCAAGGAAATTAGCAAAAGAATAAAGCAATGCATCCGCCAAATCGACACAGCAGCACGCTACGGCGGTGATGAGTTTGCTGTCATTTTGCTTAATACCTCGCTCATCGATGCGAGTGTTGTTGCCAAGCGTATGGTTGACGCGGTTGCGAAGACTCCGACGGCCTGGAACAAAGAGCAGATACCGCTATCCATTAGTGTTGGGCTTGGTCAGTATGATGCCCAAGTCAGCCCGGAGGACATTACAAGCCGATCCGACCAGGCACTCTATGCCGCCAAGCAGGCAGGTAAAAACACAGT
The DNA here is from genome assembly GCA_041862635.1 of Phycisphaerae bacterium. Classification (GTDB taxonomy): domain Bacteria; phylum Planctomycetota; class Phycisphaerae; order Sedimentisphaerales; family Anaerobacaceae; genus NIOZ-UU13. The sequence continues at coordinate 31,858 of JBGVTO010000060.1, forward strand.
AAGAATTTTTGAACCTTCCCAAAATAGCCTGTAGCTTTTTCTAACTATCACCTGATTTGTAGCTACACTATACTCTGTCTTGAATTGCCTCAGAGCAAAATATTAGTCGGATGCAATTGTCAAAATGCGCCATTTCGCACGATCTTATCGAAAAAAGCCTGCATAATTTCCCTCAGAAACATTCTTTAACTTTCTTTTTTCCTTGACGGTAATGTAGGCAATTTGGTATAAGTACAATCGGCAGAGTTTTTAGTTTATTGGTCCTCTGGAGTGTGGGATTTTTGTAGATTTACGATAGTGAGAGGAGTTATTATTTGAGCACAGAGCTATAATGAGAATTTTCTGCTCGCACCCCCTTGTCTGCTGTCGCAGACAGCGAAGGGGGTAACGCGAGTACAGGTGCTTTCCACTTAAGATTTTGCAATTTTACATTTCAATTGACGTAATAGCTCATGTTGAGCTTTTGAAGGAAGGAGGCAGTATTATGTACAAGAAATCATATTATCTGGTTTGCTTCGCTCTGGCAATGGCTCTGGCTGGAGTAGCTCAGGGGGCGGCACTTGCCCCCGACGATAGTATTATCAAAGACAATCTTAGTTTGTGGCTGAGAAACCCGGGAGTCAACTTCGACGAAGCATCTGGTATATGGGTCGATGTCAGTGGCAACGCCCGTGATGCCGAGCCGGTGGGCGAGGTCTCTGCCCGAGGTGCTACCTTCGTGGGCCCCATGCTCTCGTTCGGCAGCAATCCGGCGGTATTTGGCGGTGAATTCAGTACCGTCAAGTTTGCCGGTGATGCAGATGACTTGCTGCGGGCCGCCAACCTTAACGGCGGCGCCGGACTTAGCGAGCTTACTATCTTTGCCGTGTATAGCGTCTCTAACATCGACCAGGCAGGGGTGGATGCCACGCGCCCGGTCGGTATCGGCTCCTATCAGGGCGAAGGGGCTAACCTGGGCAACAACTTCAACCTGTCGATTGACGTGACCATCCGTAAGGATAACGGCTTTGTCAGCGGCTCCACTGCGGAGCATCCGGTAGAGCTGTTCTTCATTCGCGTAGCACGTATGAACAGTAGTGGGATCGACCAGTGGTTCAACACGGATGGGGTGCTTGAGCAGGTGCACAGCGGCGGCGGACCCGTGTTTACGACCTCCACTGATATTTTCTATCTTGGTGACCTGCGAGGAGGTGTGACTGACAGTTACTACTCGTACACGGACATCGAGATCGCCGGCGTAGTAGTGTACAACACGGCTCTGACCGATGCCCAAATTGAGGGGGTCAGCGAATGGCTCCAAGCTCATATGAGTGAAGGAGGGGGACCTCCGCTTGCAGCTAAACCCAATCCGGCCGATGGCGCCCTGCACGAAAGCACATGGGTCAACATTTCCTGGAGACCTGGATATTATGCGGTCTCGCATGATGTGTATATTGGTGAGAATTTTGACGACGTGAACGACGGAGCCGAAGGTACGTTCCAAGGTAACCAAGCCGGAACGTTTCTTGTTATTGGCTTTCCCGGATTTCCCTATCCGGATGGTCTTGTTCCGGGCACAACTTACTACTGGCGGATTGATGAGGTCAATGACACCGAGCCAAATAGTCCGTGGAAAGGCGATGTCTGGAGCTTTTCGATTCCACCCAAGACCGCTTATGCACCCGACCCGGCTGATACTGCCGAATCTGTAGAACTGGACGCAGATCTTAGCTGGACGGCAGGTTTCGGTGCGAAACTGCACACCGTGTATTTCGGCGACAATTTTGACGATGTCAGCAGTGCCACCGGAG